>NZ_JBHYVA010000298.1:7983-9603 GCF_042750055.1 Streptomyces sp. NPDC059456 | reverse complement strand
CGGCGCGCGAGTGCGGTGTTCGGGGGGGGGGCGCCCGCGTGCGGGGGGTGGGGGGGGGGGGGCCGGCGGGCCCCCCGCGCGCGGCTCGCCGCCGGCGTCCCGGACGGGATCCCGTGCATGGCGCGGCATCCGGCCGGTGCGGGCCGCTGGCGGATGGGCCGGGTGTTCACCGGGCCCGGTATCCCGCGCTGGGTGCCCCGGCGCGGTGAGCCGGTACCGCTGCCGGGCGGGCGGGCGACCGGGGTGCGGGCGCCGTCCGTGAAGGAGGGCATCTCCATCAACCCGGGCTCGCGCATCGTGGCCTGCACGTACGGGAGCGGTGCGGACGGTGGCGGCCCGGACGGCGCCGCCGCCGGCGGCGGGACCATCGAGATCGCGGTGATGCCGCTGGACCTGCGGGAACTGCTGGAGGCCGTGCCGCAGGCCGGGCCGGAGGCGGATTAGGCGTTGAGTTCGGCGAGGACGCGCAGGGTGTGGGGGTCCGGGGCGGTCACGAGGAGGTCGGTGACGGGGCCCTTGCGCCACAGGCCGAGGCGTTCGGCGATCCGCTCGCGCGGCCCGATCAGGGAGATCTCGTCGGCGAAGGCGTCCGGTACGGCGAGCACGGCCTCCTCCTTGCGCCCGGCGAGGAACAGGTCCTGGATGCGGCGGGCCTCCTCCTCGTAGCCCATCCGTGCCATCAGGTCGGCGTGGAAGTTGCGGGCCGCGTGGCCCATCCCGCCGATGTAGAAGCCGAGCATGGCCTTGACGGGCAGCAGGCCTTCGGCGACGTCGTCGCAGACCTTGGCCCGGGCCATCGGGGCGATCATGAAGCCTTCGGGCAGGCCGGTCAGGGAGGCCCGGTAGACGTCGGTGCGGGCCGGTGACCAGTACAGCGGCAGCCAGCCGTCCGCGATGCGGGTCGTCTGGGCGATGTTCTTCGGGCCTTCGGCGCCCAGCAGCACCGGCAGGTCCGCGCGCAGCGGGTGCGTGATGGGCTTGAGCGGTTTGCCGATGCCGGTGCCGTCCGGGCCGCGGTACGGGTGCTGGTGGAAGCGGCCGTCGAGGGTGACGGGCCCTTCGCGGCGCAGCACCTGGCGGACGACGTCGACGTACTCGCGGGTCGCGGTGAGCGGGCTCGCGGGGAAGGGGCGCCCGTACCAGCCCTCGACGACCTGGGGGCCGGACAGGCCGAGGCCCAGCATCATCCGGCCGCCGGAGAGGTGGTCGAGCGTGAGGGCGTGCATGGCGGTGGCGGTGGGGGTGCGGGCGGCCATCTGGGCGATGGCGGTGCCGAGGCGGATCCGGGAGGTGTGCGCGGCGATCCAGGTCAGCGGGGTGAAGGCGTCCGAGCCCCAGGCCTCGGCGGTCCAGACGGAGTGGTAGCCGAGGTTCTCGGCCTCGGTGGCGAGGTCGAGGTGGGTGCGGTCGGGGCCGCGGCCCCAGTAGCCGAGTGCGAGTCCGAGGCGCATGTACGTCGTCCCCTCCAGCCGAATCTGACGAATCGTCAGGCGACTGTAGGGCAACGGCCCCCCCCCCCGGAGGGGGGGGGGGCGGCGGCGGGGGCCCCCCCCCGCCCGGGGCGGCCGGGGCGTACCCGGGGGGCGCCACCCCGACGCCGCGGGTGGTGAACACCTCCGT
>NZ_JBHYVA010000298.1:0-7973 GCF_042750055.1 Streptomyces sp. NPDC059456 | reverse complement strand
TCCGCGGGGGTCTCCGGGCGGCTGTTAGACCCCCACCCCCCCCAAAAAATGAGTACACTTGGCCGGGGTGGGCGTCGGCCCGCCCCCCCCCCCGGGCGGGGGGGGGGCCGCTCGGCGGGTGCGGGGCGGGTCAGCCGCGCTGGATGCCCGAGGTGTCGTTCAGGACGCCGCGGCGGCCGTCCTGGGTCTGGGCGATCAGCGTGGCCGGACCGCGCTGGTCCACCGCGAGGTACCAGGTGCCCGGCGCGAGCTCGGCGATCGGGGTGGGGGAGCCGTCCTCGGGGAAGAGGGGGCGGGCCACCGGGACCGCGAACCAGAACGGGGTGAAGTCCGCCGCCGGGGCGGGCGTCGCGTCCTGCGGGGCCGGCGCCGGGGTCGGGGTGCCGCCGTACGGCGGGACCGGCTGCGGGGTGGACCCGTACGGCGTCTGCTGCTGGCCGCCCGGGTAGCCGTACCCGGCGTCGGGCTGCGGCTGGGCGCCGTACGGCGCGGGCGCCGCGGGCCTCGGCTCGGGCATCAGCGCACCGGCCAGCGCCGGGACCTTCGCGCCGGCGACGGCCACGCCGGCCAGCGCGAGGGCGGCGAGGAAGGCGATGATGCAGCCCGGGCCGAGGTCCAGCCGGCTCGGGATGGTGATCAGGGCCCAGAGCGAGGACCAGGCGGCCGCGATCGCGAGCACCGTCCCCCACGCGGGCAGCGGCAGGCCCGCGATCTTGCGGCTCTCCGGCTGGAACCGGCCCGCGATCAGCAGGCCGGCCGCGATGAAGCCGAGCAGGAAGATCGAGGGGAGCACCAGACCGTACGCGTCGGTGTCCCACGCGCCCGGCATGTCGATGCCGGTCGCGGAGTAGAAATCGAGGAACGAGGCGATGAACAGCAGCGCCGCTGCTCCGATCACCACGCCGTCGCCTCGAGTGAGGGAGCGGATGTTCACGTATTAGGTGTCCTTCTCGGTCTCGGTCGTCTCGTGGTGCCGCGGTCGCGCACGTGCAGGAGCGGGGCGGGCGGGACCATGGTACGGAGGTTCCCGGCGGCCGAGAGGATCGGGGCGGCAGGCTGTCCCGGGGGGACTACCCGCCCAAGAAGCCGACGATGCCGTCCGCGATGCCCTGGGCCGCTTTCTGTCGCCACTCCGGACTCGTCAGCAGCGCCGCGTCCTTGGCGTCACGCATGTTGCCGCATTCGATGAACACCTTGGGCCGGGTCGAGAGATTGAGTCCGCCGAGATCGTCACGGACGACCAATCCGGTACCGCTGCCGAGGTAGTTGGCGGGTGCGGAACCGGTGGTCCGGGCGAAGTTCGAGCCGATCCGCTCGCCCAGGTCACGCGAGGGGCCGACGATCGCGGCGGTGTCCGCGGCGCCGCCCTTGACCTTGGCCGGGAGGATGACGTGGTAGCCGCGGTTGCCCGAGGAGACGCCGTCCGCGTGGACCGAGACCACGGCGTCGGCGGTGGCCTCGTTGCCGATCCGGGCTCGTTCGTCGATGCAGGGACCCCAGGGGCGGGCGGTGCCGGCCTCGTGGGTCATGACCACCTTGAGGCCCTTGGCCTCCAGCACGGTACGCAGCCGGCGGGACACGTCGAGCGTGAACTCGGCCTCCATGTAACCGGCGTTGGTGGTGGTGCCGGTGGTGTCGCATTCCTTGCGGTTGGTGCCGATGTCGACCTGCCGGTCGATCTCGTCGGTGTGCTTGAAGTTGCCGGTGTTGTGGCCGGGGTCGATGACCACGGTCCGGCCGGCGAGCGGGTTCTTGGAGGGGGACGGGTCGCTCTGCGGGGCGGCGGCGGAGGGCGAGGCCGAGGGCGAGGCCGAGGCGGGGGCGGTGCCCGAGGCCGAGGCGGCCGGCATCACGATCCGCGGCGGGCGGGCGTCGTCCGCCCCCGCCCCGGTCGTCAGCTGCACGAGGACCCACCCCGCCAGGGCGGTCGGGGCGAGCACGGCCGCACCGACGGCGAGGCCGGAGCGGCGCACGAACCGCCGCCGCTCCGGGCTGACCGAGGAGGCGGACTCGGGGGATGGGGGTCTGTCGTCGTAGCGCACGCCGCGAGCCTAGACCGGGGCCCTCCCGCCGACGCGGACCGTGGGCCATCCGGGGGCGTGGTGCGGTTATCCGCTTATGTGCCCACGCGACCCGGCCTCGGGCCCGCCCCCGGCCTCGGGCCCGCCCCCGGCACCGGCCCGCCCCCGGCACCGGTCCGGCCCCCGCACCAGTCCGGTCTCGGGCCCGGCCTCGGTCCGGTCTCGGGCCCGGCACCGGTCCGGTCTCGGGCCCGGCACCGGTCCGGCCTCGGTCCGGCCTCGGTCCGGCCTCGGTCCGGCCTTGGCCTAGGCACCGGTTCGGCCTCGGGCCCGGCACTGGTCCGGCCTTGGCCTCGGTCCGGCCCCGGCCTCGGGCCCGGTCCGGCCCGTGGCGGGGCCGGACGGCGGGGTCAGATGCCCGGGGCGACGCGGCGCAGGACGCGCAGCGAGTCGGTCACCGAGACCTCCTCGAAGGCGCCGGAGGCCAGGGCGCGCAGGTAGATCCGGTACGGGGCCTGCCCGCCGTCGGCCGGGTCCGGGAACACGTCGTGGATGACGAGCGTGCCGCCCTCGGCGACGTGCGGGGCCCAGCCCTCGTAGTCGCCGCCGGCGTGCTCGTCGGTGTGGCCGCCGTCGATGAAGACGAAGCCGAGCTTGCCGCCCCAGGCCGCGGCGACCTGCGGGGAACGGCCCACGATCGCGATGACGTGCTCTTCGAGACCCGCCGCGTGCAGGGTGCGGCGGAAGGTCGGGAGGGTGTCCATCAGACCGACCTCCGGGTCCACGACGGACGGGTCGTGGTACTCCCAGCCCGGCTGCTGCTCCTCGCTGCCCCGGTGGTGGTCGACCGTGATCGCGGCCACCCCGGCCTCACGGGCGGCATCGGCCAGCAGGATCGTGGAGCGCCCGCAGTACGTCCCGACTTCGAGCAGCGGCAGCCCGAGGGCCGCCGCGGCCGCGGCCGCCTCGTACAGGGCGAGCCCCTCCCGTACGGGCATGAACCCCTTGGCGGCCTCGAAGGCGGCCAGGATCTCCGGCTTGGGGGTGGCCATGTGTTCCTCCCGGGTGGGGGTGGGGGTTGCGTGGTGCTGGTGGGCGGCCCATGGTGCCCTACCCGCTGGTAGTGCGGCAGGCCGGGGCCCCTCCGGGGCGGGGGAAACGGCGGGCGGGAACCGTCCGGACGGCGTCGGCGGGCTACGCGGAGGCCGCGACCGCCGCGGCGAGCGCCGGCCGGAGCAGCATCTGCGCCGCGTGGTCCACCAGGTGCCGCATGACCGGGACGTGCTGTTCGTGTCCGCCCAGGGCGGTGAGGAGGCGGTGGGCCTCCCCGCGGAAGGCGTCGAGGTCCGCGGCGTACGGGTGCAGCACCTCCGGCGCGAGGAGGCGGCGGGTGAGCTCCGTACGCGCCTGCTCCGCACGCCGGGCGGCGGCGCACCGGTCGAGGAGCTCCTCACGGGCCCGCAGGCCGGGGGCGTCGTCGAGGGCGCAGGCGAGCAGATACGTGACCGTCCCGTTGAGCAGGTCTTCGTTGCGGCCCGACAGGATGTCCTCCTGATCGTTGAATATTTGCCAAAGTATGCCGAATACGAAGCCGAACTCCCGCCACAACTCCACTCTCTCGTCACTCGCGCCCGACAATATCGCCGCCATCGCCGTGATCATCGAGTAGGGGCCGCCGGATTTCCCGCGATAGGCCGTGATCACGGAGTTCCGGGTGGCGTTCCGGACGTCCCCCGCCATATCCATCAGCTGTCCCTCGGCGCCCACGGCCCAACCGGTCGCGATCTCCGCCGTCAGTGCGCCGTGGACCGTCGCCGGAACCGGCAGCGACTGGATGATCCGGATCGGGAGCACCGTTCCGCCGAGTACGGAAGCCAGGAGGGCCTCGTTCTGGTCCAGGCCGTCGGAAGGGGGCGTTCCGTGGCTGTCTGCCAGGTCATCGAGGTAGCAGGCCGAGGTCCACCACAGCAGGTGCACGACGGACAACGGGACGGCCGGGCCGTGATCGCCCGTCTCGATGGCGTGCACCATCATCGGGAGCACCGACAGCGGGTGCCGCATTTTCTGATGCCGGAGGAGTTTGTCCACCGCGCTCTTCGCGGCGCTCGACCCCGAGGCGGGAGCCAGCCTGAGGAGAGCGCTCTCCATTTCCTTGTCGATGTCGAAGGAGACTTGTCGGTGCAGGTCCACGTACGTGAGGCAATTCACGGTTGATTTCCTTCCGGGAGGTGAATTGGGGTGGCGTGAGCGCCCCAGATTGGATCAGTTGATACCGAGGGTATCTAGAGCGATTTCCAGCCATGTCCGATTCACTTCCTTGCTGTTTCGCGGCGCGGTGGTGCGTCGTACTCGAACCACACCGTCTTGCCTGCGGCCGCCGGCTCCACGCCCCACCGGTCGGTCACGGCCTCGACGAGGAGCAGCCCGCGTCCGCCCTCGCCGAGCGCTCCGCCGTCGGAGCGCGCCACGCGCACCGGGTCCGGACAGCAGTCCGTCACCTCCACCCGCACGCCCTGCGGCCCGCACAGGATGAGCACCGAGCAGGACCGTCCGGGCACGTGCCGGACGACGTTGGCGATCAGCTCGGTCAGCGCCAGCTCGGCGGCGTGGGACAGCCCGGCGAGGCCCCAACTGGCCAGGTGGATGCGGAGGATGCGCCGCATGTGCCGGGCCGAATGCTCACCGACGGTGAAGCCCATCCGGTAGCTCTCGCCAACGTCGGTTGCTGAGTGCTCAGTTACGTGATTCACGGCACCAGCGTGAAGCGAGGTGGTTACGCTCGGCTACGGACCGAAACGAACGCCGCACGGCGTGTACTTGGGGGTGACCTCCTCATGGTCAACATCCGCGATCTCGACCCCAGCGCCTCTCCGCTGGACTACTACGGCTCGGAACTGCGCCGCCTGCGGGAGGAGGCCCGGCTGAAACAGGGGCAGCTCGGGGGGATCGTCTTCTGCACGGCCTCGCTGATCGGGCAGGTCGAGACGGCGCGGAAAGTCCCGACCCGGGACTTCTCGGAACGGGTGGACGCGGCCCTCGGTACGGACGGGGTGTTCTCCCGGCTGGTGGGGCTGGTGCTGAGGAGTCAGCTGCCGACCTGGTTCCAGCCGTACGCCGAGATGGAGGCGCGCGCCTCGTACATCTCCACCTTCCAGTCGCAGGTGGTGTACGGCCTGTTGCAGACGGAGGACTACGCGCGGGCGCTGCTGCGGGTCGGCTATCCGGATGGCGAAGACGAGCAGCTGGCGGCTCGGATGGAGCGGCAGCGTATCCTCGCTCGCGCGCACCCCCCAGTGCTGTGCGTGGTGCTGGACGAGGCGCTCCTGCACCGACAGGTCGGCAGTCGCGAGATCATGCGGAACCAACTGGTTCACCTGTTGGGCTTCCGGCATCAGCCGTGGGTCCAGGTCCAGATCCTGCCCTTCTCGGCGGGTGAGCACACCGGGATGATGGGGTCGTTCACCCTTCTCCGCTTCGATGACGACCCTGATCTCTTCTATGCGGAGAGGTATGACTCGGGCCATATGACGGCCAATCCGCAAGTGATCAGGGAGCGTTCGGTCGGATACGCTCGCTTGCAGGCCACGGCCTTGTCCCCCAAGGACTCGGCGGCGCTGATTGCTCGCGTAATGGAGGAACGTTATGGGGACCAGCCTGCAGCTGACGGACGTGCGGTGGCGTAAGTCGTCCTACAGTGGAACCAACGGCGGCGAGTGCGTCGAGTGCGCCCCCCTCGGCGCGGCCGCCTGGCGCAAGGCCTCGTGCGGCGGAGACGCCGGCGGCAACTGCGTCGAGATCGCCGCCCGGCCCTGCCTCGTCGCCGTGCGGGATTCCAAGAACCCCGGCGGCCCCGCCTTCGCCGTGAGCCCCGCCGCCTTCGCCGCGTTCGTCAGCGCCCTGTAGGAGGCGAGGCGGGCCCCTCCTCGGGGGCCAGGCGGGCGAGGACCTTCGCGTACACCATGGTCGCCGCCGCGGTCACGGTGGCGACGAGGGTCAGTGCGAGGACGCCCAGCAGGGCGGGCCACTGGCGCAGTGCGTCGTCACGGCACACGGCGTCCCTGGTCGACGGGCCGGCCAGCGGGCCCCGGCAGGCGGCCCGGCCCCCGTATTCGGGGCCGTAGTCGGCGAGCATCAGGAACGCGAACGCTCCCCAGAGGGTCAGGGCCAGGAGCATCCATGCGATCGACCACCCCTCGATGCGGCCCGCTTCGCGGCGCTTCTTCTCGGCGTGATCCGGTGCCGCAGTGTCAGTGGTCATGTCTCCCCCTCGTGGCCAACGGTGAACGGAGCGCAGTCCATCACACCGCGCGGACCCGGTGCGGCATCGCCCGGCCGTGGACGGCTGCCGGCGGGCGGAGGGGAACGCGTTCTCGTTCTGACCTTCCGTCAGAATGGAACGTGTTCTAGCCTGCCTGCCCATGGGCATCGGAATCACTCGGGAACAGCGGGAGTTGGCCGAGGCCGTACGCGGCTGGGTGGCGCGGACCGTGCCGTCCGAGGAGGTGCGCAAGCTGCTCGACAGCCCGCCGCGGACCGGCGTCCGGCCCGCCTGGTGGGACGCGCTGGCGGAATCCGGGCTGCTGGAGCCCCATCTGGAGGGCGGCACCCTCCTCGACCTCGCCGTCGTGGTCGAGGAGGCCGGCCGGGCGGCGCTGCCCGGGGCGTACCTGCCGAGCGCGCTGGCCTCCGTCCTGCTGGACCGGGCCGGGGCCGAGCCCCTCGCCGGGCGGGTCGGCGCGGTCGCCCTCGGCCCCGGCACCCTGACCGCCGTCGCCGTCGAGGGCGGCGGACACCTCCTGGACGGCCTCGCGCCCCCGGTGCTCGGCGCCGGGGAAGCCGACCTGGTCCTGCTCGCCGCCGAGGCCGCGCACGGAACGTGCTGGTTCGCCGTGGACGCCGCCGCACTGGACGTCCGTACGCACGACAGCGCCGACCCCACCCGGCCCACCGCCGAGGTGCGGGCCCGCGGGGTCACCGTCGCCCCCGGCCGCCTCCTCGACCTCGACGCGGCCCTGGTCCGGGACCTGGCCTGCACGCTGTTCGCCGCCGACGCCTGCGGCACCGCCGCCTGGGCGCTGCACACCGCCGCCGAGTACGCCAAGGTCCGCGAGCAGTTCGGCCGGCCCATCGGGCGGTTCCAGGGGATCAAGCACCTGTGCGCCGACATGCTGGTACGCCTCGAACAGGCCCGGGCCCTGGCCTGGGACGCCGCCCGGGCGGCGGCCGGGCCGGACGAGCCCGCCGAGGTCCGCTCGCTCGTGGCCGCCCTGGCCGCCGGGACCGCGCTCGACGCCGCCTACTCCTGCGCCAAGGACTGTATCCAGGTCCTCGGCGGGATCGGCTTCACCTGGGAGCACGACGCCCACGTCCACCTGCGGCGCGCGATCGTCGCCCGCCAGCTGCTCGGCGCCGGGGACGGGCACCGGATGCGGGCCGTGCGGCTCGCGGCCGCCGGTGCGCGGCGGGAACTGCGCCTCGAACTCCCGGCGCGGGCCGAGACGTACCGGCAGCGGGCCAGGGCCGCCGTCGAGGACGTGCGCGGCCTCGACCCGGCCGCCACCCGCCGCGTCCTGGCCCCCACCGGCTACGCGGCCCCGCACCTGCCGCCGCCGTACGGGCTCGGCGCCGGCCCCGTCGAACAGCTCGTCGTGCAGCAGGAACTGGCGGCGGCCGGGGTCAAGGTCGCCGACCTCGGGATCGCCACCTGGGTCGTGCCCTCCCTGCTCGCCTACGGGACGGACGCGCAGCGGGAGCGGTACCTCCTGCCGACCCTGCGCGGGGACGTCACCTGGTGCCAGCTCTTCTCGGAGCCGGGGGCCGGCTCGGACCTGGCCTGGGGGGGGGCGCCCGCGGGGCCGCCCGCCGGCGGCGCGGGGGGGGGAGGGTCGGGGGCGGCGTGTGTGGGGGTGTGGCGCCACGCCCCCCCACTCGGTGAGCGAGCGGGCCCCCGCC
>NZ_JBHYVA010000297.1:0-9615 GCF_042750055.1 Streptomyces sp. NPDC059456 | reverse complement strand
ACCGGAACCTCGTACTGCGTCGCACACAAGGTGATCTCCGTCGGCCCGTACAACACCCGCACCACCGTGCCCGGACACGCCTCCACCACCCGCCGCACCGCCACCGGCGACACCACATCACCACCCGTCAACACCTCGCGGACGCCGGAGAAGCAGTCCGCGTCCTGTTCGGCGATCACGCGGAAGAGTCCGGCGGTCAGGTGTACGGAGGTGATCCGTTCCCCGGTGAGGAGCTTCCTCAGGGCCACGGAGTCGATCGGCCCCGTCGGGGCGACGACGACGCGCGCCCCGGAGAGCAGCGGAACCCACAGCTCGTAGTCGGAGATGTCGAAGGCGTGCGGTGCGTGGAAGAGGACGCGCTCCTCGGGGCCGCTCTTCCAGGACGGGTCGAGGACCAGGTCGACGACGGCCCGGTGCGTAACGGCAACGCCCTTGGGCTCGCCCGTGGAGCCGGACGTGTACATCACATAGGCCAGGCCTTCGGCCTGCGGAGCAGCACCGGCACCGGCAGGGTCGCCGGAGGAGGCCGGCTCCGAGCCCTCCCGGGCTTCGCCGCCGGCCGCGAGCAGCGCGCCGTCCGCCACGTGGACGACGGCCGCCGTCCCCGCGGCCGAGGCCGCGTCCGCGGGCCGGTCCGTCAGCAGCAGCCGGGCGCGGCAGTCCTCGACGACGAGTCGGCGGCGCTCCGCCGGGTAGCCGTCGTGCAGCGGTACGTAGAACGCGCCGGTCTTCAGCACGGCCAGCAGTGCGACCACGAGGTCGGTGGAGCGTTCCATCCACACCGCGACCGCCTGTTCCGGTCCCGCGCCCCTGGCGACGAGTTCGCGGGCCAGGGCGTCCGACCGGACGTCCAGCTCGGCGTACGTGATGTCTGCTCCCCCGCCCGTGAGGGCGACGGCGTCCGGGGTGGCGTGCGCCTGCGCCCGGAAGAGGTCGGGCACGGTGGCGAGCGGGCTCCGGGCGGTGGCCCCCTGCCCCAGGGCGAGCAGCTGCTCTCGTTCGGCCGGGGCGAGCAGGTCGAGGTCGCGGATCGCGGCGTCCGGTGCGGCGACGATGGTTTCGAGGAGCCGGACGAGGCGCGCCGCCAGCCGTTCGACGGCCGCCCGGTCGAAGGCGTCCTCGCGGTAGTCGAGGTTGAAGACGAGCTCGCGTCCGGGAAGGACCATGAGGCTCAGCGGATAGTGGGTGGCGTCGTGGCCCGTGACGTCGGCGACCTGGAGGTCCGCGCCGAGTCCGGCGGACGCGGCCTCGTCCACCGGGTAGTTCTCGAACACGACCACGGTGTCGAAGAGGTCGGTGCGTCCCGCGGTCTTCTGGATTTCGGCGAGCCCGAGGTGCTGGTGGGGTATCAGGCGGGCCTGCTCGTCCTGAAGCCGCGCAAGGGTCTCGACGACGGACGATGCGGGGTCGAACCGTACCCGGACCGGCAGGGTGTTGATGAACAGCCCGACCATCGTCTCGATTCCGGGGAGCTCCGGGGGACGTCCGGAGACGGTGGTGCCGAAGACCACGTCCTCCAGACCGGTGAGACGTCCCAGCAGGATGCCCCAGGCACCCTGTATCAGCGTGTTGAAAGTGAGGTTGCGGGAGCGGGCCAGTTCGGTGAGGCCGCCCGTCAGGTGTTCGTCGACCGTGAAGGTGGCGCGCTGCGGGAACGATTCAGCAGGGCTCGTGCCCGGGTGGGGTACGAGGCGGGTGGAATCCTCGAGTCCGTCGAGGGCGGCCGCCCATTCCGTGCGCGCGCTCTCGCCGTCCTGCCGCGCGGTCCAGGCGAGGTAGTCGCGGTACGGCGTCACCGGCGAGAGGCGGGCTTCGCCTCGGCTCTGGTAGAGGCTGAACAGCTCCTGGAACAGGACGGCGTTCGACCATCCGTCGAGCAGGATGTGGTGGTTGGCCCAGACGAACCGGTAGTCGTCCTCGGCCATCCGGACGAGGGTGCAGCGGATCAGCGGGGCCTGGCCCAGGTCGAAGCGACGGCCCCGGTCCTCGGCGAGGAGGCGTTCGAGTTCGGCTGCGCGCTGCTCGTACGTGAGGTGGGTGAGGTCGACGTCCTGCCAGGGGACTTCGGTGTCGCGCATCACCAGCTGGACGGGCTGCCCCGTCTTGCGGTGCTGTATGCGCACCCGAAGGTTGGCGTGGCGGGTCAGCACCTCGTTCACCGCCCTGCGCAGTGCGGGTCCGTCGACCGTGCCGCGCAGGGAGATGACGAGCTGGACGACGTACGTGTCCGCGGCTTCGTCGTCGAACTGTGCGTGGAAGAGCAGGCCCTCCTGGAGGGGCGACAACGGAAGGATGTCTTCAATTCGCGACCGCTTCATTTCAAATCCTTCCGTTCAGATCGTCGTTCTCGGCGAACTCGAACTCGAACTCGTCGATTTCGTCTTGGCTCAGCCCCAGGAGGGGCACGTCGGACGGGGTCAGTCCGCCGATGTCGGGGGACTCGACCAGTGCGGCCATGTCGGCCAGGGCCTGCGTGTACGCCTCGGCGAGTTCCCGGATCTCGCCGGCCGTCGACAGTCGGCCCGGCCAGGCCCAGGTGGTGAGCAGTTCGGGTCCGGAGGCGGTCTCCCGGGCCACGGCGTTGACCGTGAGGGTGTGGGTCATGGGCATGTCCGGGTCGGCTCCGCCGCCGGCTTCTCCGTCGCCGACGACCGACCAGGGCTGTGGCTCCGTGCCGTCGTGGCCGGTCGGCGCCGGTGTGCGCCCCAGGTAGTTGAAGAGGACGTGAGCTGCGGGGAGGGCGGCGAGGCGGCCCGCGGCCGCCGGGTTGAGGTACCGGAGCAGGCCGTACCCGAACCCGTTGTCGGGGGCTTCCCGCAGCTGCTCCTTCGCGTATTTGAGGGCGTCCTCCGCCCCACGCCCGCCGGCGGCCTCCCGCACGTCGAGGCGGACGGGAGCAACGCTGGTGAACCAGCCCACCGTCCGTGAAACGTCGAGTGCGGGACTGATCTCCTGCCGCCCGTGGCGCTCGACGTCGACGAGGAACGGCGGCGTCTTCCCGCCGCGCCGTGCCGTACCACGGTCGACGGCCAGCATGAGGGCTGCGAGCAGGACGCTGTCCGGCGCGCAGTTGAAGGCCTCGGGCAGTGTGGTCAGCAGCGGCCCGGCCAGTTCCGCCGGCACCGTCACGCTGAGGGTCTCGGCGGTGCCCCACGTGTCGCGTGCGGGTTCGAGTACGGCCGGCACCGGGCCCCAGGGAGCCTCGGTGTCCGCGATGAGCCGCTCCCAGAAGGGCAGCTCCCCGATCCGCCGTTCCGCCTCGGCCGTCGTGTGTTCGGCCCAGCGGCGGAAGGACGTGTAGACGGGCTGCAGGCTCGGCTGCCGGCCCGCGGCGACGGCCTTCCAGGCGGAGACGAGGTCGGGCACGAGGATGCGCCAGGACACGGCGTCGACGGCGAGGTGGTGGAGCGTGATGACCAGGCTGCCGTGCTCGTGCGGTCCCGCGTCGAGCCAGACGGCGTCCAGCATCCGCCCGTCCGCCGGGGCGAGGCGGCTGCCCGCCCCGGCCTCCTGTTCCTCTTCCAGCTCCCGCAGCCGCGACCGCCCCAGCCCTGCGGCGTCGACACGGGACAGGGACGCCTCGGCGGAGACCGTGCCGGGCGGCAGCACTTCCAGCTGCCAGGTCCCGTCCGGGGATGCGGCGAGTCGCGCCCTGAGGAGGTCGTGGTGGTCGATGACCGCCTGCACCGCCGCCGTGATGTCCTCGCGCAGGAGGCCGCCGGGGGTCACGAGCGTGACCGACTGGCTGAACCGGTCGATGACGTCGCTGCGTTCGCAGAGCTGCCGCATGACCGGCGTCAGCGGCACCACGCCGGTGCCGGAGTCCGCCACCGCATCGGCTTGCACGTCCGCGTCGACCGCCACCGCCGCGAGCGCTTCGACGGTCTTCCGCTCGAACACCTGTCGCGGTGTGACGATCAGCCCTGCGGCGCGTGCCCTGGCGACGAGCTGGATGGAGACGATGCTGTCGCCGCCCATGGCGAAGAAGCTGTCGTCCGCGGAGACCTCGCCGACCCCCAGTACGTCGGCGAAGACCGCGCACAGCGTGCGCTCCTTGCCGGTGCGCGGAGCCCGGCCGCCCCCTCCCGCATAGTCGGGTGCGGGCAGGGCCGCCCGGTCGAGCTTGCCCGTCGGCCCGAGGGGAAGGGCGTCGAGCTGTACGAGGGCGGCCGGGACCATGTAGTCGGGCACGGCTTCGGCAAGACGGAACCGCAGGTCCTCGGGCTCGAGGCGTACGTCGGCGGCGGAAACCAGGTAGGCGACGAGCCGCTTGTCGCCCGGCCGGTCCTCGCGGACGACGACCACGGCCTGTGCCACGTCGGGGAGCGACTCCAGCACCGCCTCGATCTCACCCGGTTCGATGCGGAATCCGCGCACCTTCACCTGGGTATCGGTGCGTCCGGCGAACTCCAGGGTCCCCTCGGGCCTCCACTTCACCCGGTCGCCGGTCCGGTACATGCGCGTACCGGAAGGACCGAACGGGTCGGCCACGAACCGTTCCGCCGACAGGTCGGGGCGGTCGACGTAGCCGCGGGCCAGCCCCTCGCCGGCGACGTACAGCTCGCCGATCACTCCGCAGGGCACGGGCTGGAGCCCTTCGTCGAGGACGTACAGCCGCGTGTTGTCGAGCGGCCGGCCGATCGGGACGGGGGAGGTGGCGTGGCTCCCCGGGGGCAACGCGTGGTGGGCGACGCACAGGGTCGATTCGGTCGGCCCGTAGCTGTTGGTGAACCGCATGCCGTGGGCGTGGTCCTGTACCTTCCGCACCGCGGAGGGGGAGACCGTGTCACCGCCGACGTACACGTCGCGCAGGGTCGCGAAGCTCTGGGGCGCGCTCTCGGCCAGGGCCCGGAAGATGCCCTCGTTGAGCAGACCCACGGTGGCCCGTGCCTCCGTCATGGTGCGGGCGAGCTCGGGGATGTCCGCGGACACCGTGCCGGAGGCGACGAGGGTGGCACCGCTGAGGAGTCCGCCCCACACCTCGTAGGTGGAGGCGTCGAACGACGGCGAGGAGTGGACGAGGACACGGTCCTCGCCCGTGTGCTGCCAGTACCGGTCGGCGACGAGCGCGACGACGTTGCGGTGGGTGACGGCCACGCCCTTGGGCCGCCCGGTGGAACCGGAGGTGAACATGACGTACGCCAGGTCGAGCGGCCGCACCGGCGGCGCCGGATCGACCGCTGCCGGCACGCCCTGGGCGGGTAGCTCCTCGACCTGCAACGCGTCGAGACCGCTCCCGAGGTACCGGTCCGGGAGCAGGGCCCGGGTCGTCCTGTCGACCACGACGGCGGTGCTCCGGGAGTCGCCCAGGATCAGCTCCAGGCGGGCGGCGGGGCTCCGCCGGTCCAGGGGCACGTACGCGGCTCCGATGTGCACGAGCGCGATCGTCAGGGAGATCTGGTCGAGCCAGCCGTCCAGCAGGAGCGCGACGCGGTCGCCGCGCCCGATGCCGCGTGCGGCCAGCCCGTGCACGAGTTGCCGCACCCGCACGCCCAGCTCGGCGTAGGTGAGCTCGACTCCCCCGCCCACCAGCGCGAGGGCATCGGGCGTACGCGCGACCTGTGCCTGGAACAGCTCCGGCAACGTCGTCTCGGGAACCGCGTGGGCCGTGTCGTTCCACTCGACGAGCATCCGCCGGCGCTCGTCCGCGCCGAGGACACCGAGGGTACGGATCGGCTCGTCGGGATCGCCCGTGACGACTTCGAGGAGCCGGGACAGCCGCTCGGCGAGCTGCTCGACGGTGCTGCGCTCGAACAGATCGGTGCGGTAGTCCAGCTCACCCAGCAGCCCGGCCGGGTCTCCGTCGGGCCCATGGGTCTCGGCGAGGTTGAGGGACAGGTCGAACCTGGCCGCCGGGATGTGCACCTGCTCGTCCTGCGACTGGATGCCGGGCAGGTCGAGATCGGGACGGGCGTTGTTGTGGAAGGCGAGCATGACCTGGAACAGCGGGTGGCGGGCCATGGACCGCGTCGGGTTGAGGATCTCCACGAGCCGCTCGAACGGCACGTCCTGGTGGGCGAACGCCGCCAGGTCCGCTTCCCGGACCCGTTCGAGGACCTGGCGGAACGTCGGGTCGCCCGAGAGGTCGGTCCGCAGGACCAGCGTGTTCACGAAGAACCCGACGAGATCGTCCAGGGCGTCGTCGGTACGGCCCGCGATCGGCGTTCCGATCGGGATGTCCTCGCCGGCGCCCGTCTTCGACAGCAGGACGGCCAGCGCGGCCTGCACCGTCATGAACACGCTCGCCCCGCTGGAGCGCGAGAGCTCCACCAGACGCGCGTGTACGTCCGCCGGCACGCGCACGTCCACGGAGTCACCCTGACGGGAGGCGATCGGGGGACGCGGGTGGTCGACCGGCAGCTCCAGCTCTTCCGGCAGGTCGGCCAGCGCTTGCTTCCAGTAGGCGACCTGGGCCGCGATCACGCTGTCCGGGTCGTCCTCGTCACCGAGGACCTCGCGCTGCCACAGCGTGTAGTCCGCGTACTGCACGGGCAGCTCCGCCCATACCGGCGCATCCCCCTGGCAACGGGCCGCGTAGGCCTGCGACAGGTCCCGGGCCAGCGGCGCCATCGACCAGCCGTCGGCCGCGATGTGGTGGACCACCATCACCAGAACCCACTCGCCCGGAGCGTCGGTGACCTCCAGCAGCCGCACCCGCCACGGCAGATCCCGCTCCAGATCGAACCCGGCACCGGTCACGCCCGCCACCGCTGCGGCAATGTCACCCGCCGGCACCGACTCCACCACCACATCGGGAATGCCCGCCGCACCCTGCCGGATCTCCTGCCGCGGCTCGCCGTCCACCTGCGGGAACACCGTCCGCAGGCTCTCGTGCCGGCCGGCGACGTCCGCCAGTGCAGCTCGCAGCGCTTCAGCGTTCAGCTTGCCGGTCAGGCGGAGTGCGAGCGGGATGTTGTACGTGGCGGAGACGCCTTCGAGCTGCCCGAGGAACCACAGACGACGCTGCGCGAACGACACCGGAAGGACTTCCGGCCGCACCCGCCGCTCCAGCGGTTCCCGGACCCGACCACCCTCATCGAGCCGGTGTACGAGCCCGGCGACGGTCGGGGCCTCGAACAACGACCGGATGCCGACCTCGACCCCGAGGACGGACCGGATCCGGCTCACCAGCCGGGTCGCCAGCAGCGAGTGCCCGCCGAGTTCGAAGAAACCGTCATCGATCGACACCGACTCGACCCCGAGGACCTCGGCGAACAGCCCGCACAGGATCTCCTCCCGCGGCGACCGCGGCCCACGCCCCAACCCATCCGTCGTGTACTCGGGAGCCGGCAGCGCCTTGCGGTCCAGCTTCCCGTTCGGCGTCAACGGCAGACCGTCCAACACCACGAACGCCGACGGCACCATGTAGTCCGGCAGCCGATCCGCCACGAACCCACGCAGGTCCCGCGCATCGAAATGGCCGGTCGAAGCGCCGGCGGCCGGCACCACGTAGCCGACGAGGCGCTTGTCGCCGGGCTGGTCCTCCCGTACGACGACGGCGACCTGACTCACCGAGGCGTGATCCGCCAGCACCGCTTCGATCTCGCCCGGCTCGATACGGAAACCCCGTACCTTCACCTGCGCATCGGCACGGCCCACGAACTCCAGGACACCGTCCGCGGACCAGCGCACCACGTCACCGGTCCGGTACATCCGCGAACCGGCCACCACCGCGAACGGATCCGCGACGAACCGCTCCGCCGTCAACCCCGCACGACCCAGATACCCCCGGGCCAGCTGCGCACCGGCCACGTACAGCTCGCCCGCCACGCCCACGGGCACCGGCGACAGCGCGGCATCCAGGACGTACACGCGCGTATTGGCGACCGGCCGACCGATCGGAAGTGCGTCCGGCAGTTCGGCATCGGTGTACCACGACGTTGCATAGACCGTGGCCTCGGTGGGTCCGTAGCAGTTCGCCATGCGGGCTGCGGGGAAGGCCGACCGGATCTTCTTGGCAACGACCGGCGAAATCGCCTCACCCGCCATGACGACCGTTGCCGCGTCCACTGCCGGTTCACGGTCCAGGAGGCTCGAGAACACCGAGGGAACGCCGCTCACGAGCGGCCGGTCGGTGTTCCCTGCGGCTTCGTCGCCGAGTGCGAGCAGGTCCCGGATCACGTTGACCCGACCGCCGGCGAGCAGCGGAGCGACGATTTCGAAGACGGACACGTCGAAGTTGAGTGACGTCGACGCGAATACCTCCGCCAATCGGTCTGCGCCGAGCCCATCGGCAGCCCAGGAGGCGAGGTTCACCACGCTGCGGTGCTCGACCATCACGCCCTTGGGCCGGCCGGTCGATCCGGACGTGTAGATCACGTACGCCGGGTGGGCGGGCAGCGCCGGAGACCGGCGGTCGCTGTCGGTCAGGTCTCCGCCGTCCCGGCGGGCCATGTCCTGCCGGACTCCGGGCTCGTCGAGCAGCAGGTGCGGTGCGGCGTCGTCCTGGGGCAGCGCGGGCGCCGTGTCCGTATCGGTGATCACCAGCACCGGTTCGGCGTCCGCGAGCATGTAGGCGATCCGGTCGGCCGGGTACTCCGGGTCCACCGGAACGTAACCCGCACCGCTCTTGAGGACGGCGAACAGCGCGACCACCAGGTCGGCCGACCTGGGCAGCGCGACGGCGACGAGCTTCTCCGGACCGGCACCGCACGCCACCAGGTGACGCGCCAGACGGTTCGCCCGGGCGTTCAGCTCCGCATAGCTCAGCTCGACACCGCCACTGACCACGGCTCCGGCATCAGGAGTGCGCGCCACCTGCGCCTGGAAGAGCTCGGGCAGCGTCCCGTGCGGAACGTCGCGAGCAGTTGCGTTCCATTCGGTCAGGAGCCGGTGCTGCTCCTCGGCACCGAGCACGCTGACGGAACGGATCGCCGCATCGGGATCGGCGGTGACGGCTTCCAGCACGCGCACCACACGGTCCGCGAGTTCTCGCACCGTGCTCTCGGCGAACAGATCCGTTCGGTAGTCGAGCTGCCCTTGCAGTCCGGCGGGTGCTCCGTCTTCGTCGTGGAGTTCACCCAGGCTGACGGACAGGTCGAACTTGGCCGTCGCGCCCTCCACCTGTTCCCTGCGAACGGTCAGACCCGGCAGGTCGAGATCGGGGGCGGCGACGTTCTGGAACGCGAGCATGACCTGGAAGAGGGGGTGGCGGGCCATGGAGCGCGCCGGGTTGAGGATCTCCACGAGCCGCTCGAACGGCACGTCCTGGTGGGCGTACGCGCCGAGGTCGGCTTCCCGGACCCGTTCCAGTACCTGGCGGAACGTCGGGTCGCCAGAGAGGTCGGTCCGCAGGACCAGCGTGTTCACGAAGAACCCGACGAGATCGTCCAGGGCGTCGTCGGAACGGCCCGCGATCGGCGTACCGATCGGGATGTCCTGACCGGCGCCCATCTTCGACAACAGGACCGCCAGAGCGGCCTGCACCGTCATGAACACGCTCGCGCCGCTGGAACGCGAGAGCTCCACCAGACGCGCGTGCACCTCCGCCGGCACGTGCACGTCCACCGAAGCACCCTCGTGCGAGGCGACAGCGGGGCGCGGGTAGTCCACCGGCAGCTCCAACTGCTCCGGAAGACCGGCCAGGGCTTCCTTCCAGTAGGCGACCTGCGCCGC
>NZ_JBHYVA010000296.1:0-9668 GCF_042750055.1 Streptomyces sp. NPDC059456 | reverse complement strand
GCTGCGGGTGCGGCTGCGGCTGCGGCTGCGGGTACGGATGCGCTCGTCGTGCCGGGCTCGCCGCCGGCCGCGCTCGTCAAGGATTCGCTGCTGACGGCCACCACAACCCCCACGCGATCATCGGCCCAGGTACACGGAAGCTAGTACACCCGCCCGTTCTGCCGCATCCACGACATACACCCCATTCGAAGCACACCCCCGCACTCGCGCGCCGAAGTGCGCCGCACGCGCCCCGCCGGCGCGCGGTGGACGCGCCCGCGGGGACCGCGTCCGCCGGGCGGCCGGTCAGGCTCGGGCTCGCGCTCGCCCTCGTGCGAGACGGGGGAAGAGGGCCTCCGCGTTTCCGCGGTGGATCGCGTGGAGCTGCCCGTCCGCCCAGTGCGGGTAGCCGACGAGCCCGTCGTCGAAGCCGCTGCACCACTCCTCGGGCACCATGGGGAAGTCGCTGCCGTACAGGACGTGCCCGGGCTCGGCGAACGCGAGGAGCGAGGGCAGCGAGACGGGGCCCGCGCAGAACGCGGTGTCGAAGTGGAACCGGCGCAGTTCGGCCATGAGGTCCTCGGGAGCGCTGCCCGGACGCAGCCGTGCGGCGGCAGCGAAGCGGTGGGCGGCGTACGGCAGGAAGCCGCCCGCGTGGGGAAGGATCATCTTCAGCCGGGGGTACCTGCCCGGGACACCGGCGAGGGCCAGGTGCAGGGCCGTGCGGGCGGTGTCGTACGGGAAGTCCACCAGCGGGCTGGGCAGGCCCGGGACCATCGCGCCGGGCGGCGCGGTGGGGTGGACGAGGACCACGGCCCCGCGCGCGTCCAGCTCGGCCCACAGCGGCTCGAACTCCGCGTCGCCGAGGTAGCGCCCGTGGGCGTTGGACAGGACCATCACGCCGTCCGCGTCCAGCTCGTCCAGGGCGTGGGCGGCCTCGGCGAGCGCCCCGTCGACGTCCGGCAGGGGGAGGACGGCGAAGTTCCCGGGTCAGGACCCCGTCACCAGTCGCGTCAAGGCGATGGCCCCGAGGACGACGGGTGGGGCGAGCCACCACCGGCCGAGGGCTCGGCGCACGGTCGGGGCCAGGGTCAGGGCGGTTCCGGCGAGGCTCAGGCAGACCGAGAAGAGGCAGGCCAGGTCGGTCGCCGCGCGTCCGTCCTCGTCCCCGCCGGCGGGCTGCCCGTCGGACAGGACGATCCAGAGCACCGCGGCGTTCAGCAGGTGGAGGGCCACGAGCAGGCAGCCGGCGACCTGGCGCACCCACACCTGGTCCGAGGGCCGTTCGGGGTTTCCGAGGCCGTCCGTCATCCCGTCACGTCCTCGGCCGTGCCGAGGGCGTCGCGGGCCGCGCCACGGTCGAGGGGTGCGCCGTACCAGCGCCAGTCGGTCCGGCGGGGGCGGTCCGGCGTCTCGATGCGGCCCGTCGCCCACAGCAGGGTCGCCCACGGGGTGCCGAGGACCGGGACGTCGGGGAACAGACGCGCGAGGGCCCGCTCGCTCAGGTCCTGCGGGGGCTCGCGGTCACGGTCCGAACCCCGGGCGATGTCGTGGGTGTGGACCAGTGTCTCGACGACGCCCATGGCCGCGAAGCCCTCCGGATCGGAGGCCCCGAAGACGTGCGGGGCCAGCGCGGTCGGGGGCGCGGTGTCCACGGCCGCGGCGAGCAGTCCGCCGCACGCCTCCACGGTGGTCAGGAGCCCCTGCGGCCCTGCGTCGTGGTCCGTGAAGATGACGTTGGCCGGGCCCTCGGGACGCTCGCGGGACACGCGCAGCGGGACGCGCGGCACGCCCATGGGACGCGCCAGCCCGAACCGCAGCGCGTAGGTGAGCAGGTCGTCCGCGAGGTGGTCGAGGGTCTCCCGGCGCGTCCACTCCAAGTCCCCTGCGCGGTCGTGCCATTGGGCGGCGGGGATGCCTTCGAGGACGTCGAGGCAGTGGGCGACGGCCCGCCGTACGTGTTTCCCCGACACCGGTGACCGAGGTTGTGTGGACTGTGACATGACAGGAGCCTACAAAGCCGGGGTGCTGCCGCTCCCCGGACCCGTGTGAGTGGCGGCCGTGGGCGGCGCGGTGGCGTGCTTGAGGTGGTCTGCCTAGCGTGGGCGGAGCAGTCGGACACCCCTCTCCCCCACCTACCGAGGAAGGCCCCTCATGGCCGGCAAGCCCTCCATCGTCCTGGTCCACGGCTTCTGGGGCGGAGCCGCCCACTGGTCCAAGGTCATCACCGAACTCCACCGGCGCGGCTTCCGTGACCTGCACGCCGTCGAGAACCCGCTGACCTCCCTCGCGGACGACGCCGAACGCACCCGGAAGATGGTGCGGCAGGTCGACGGCCCCGTCGTGCTCGTCGGTCACTCGTACGGCGGCGCGGTCATCACCGAGGCGGGCGACCTGCCGAACGTGGCCGGGCTCGTCTACGTCGCGGCGTTCGCGCCGGACTCGGGTGAGAGCCCGGGAGCGCTCAGCCAGGAGCTGCCGCCGGCGGCGTTCGCGAACATCGCGCCCGACTCGGACGGCTACCTGTGGATCAAGCCGGACCTGTTCCACGAGAGCTTCGCGCAGGACCTCACGCCCGACGAGGCGCTGGTCATGGCCGTGACGCAGAAGGCACCGCTCGGCTCCGCCTTCGGCGATACCGTCACCGCGCCGGCCTGGCGCACGAAGCCGTCCTGGTACCAGGTGTCCACCGAGGACCGCATGATCCACCCGGACAACGAGCGCCGCATGGCCGAGCGGATGAACCCCCGCAAGACGATCGAGCTGAACGCCTCGCACGCCTCCCTGGCCTCGCAGCCGGGCGCGGTGAGCGACCTGATCGAGGCCGCCGCGAACGACGTGGCCGGCCGGTAGCGGACGCCGCCGGTGCGGGGCCCGGACCGGCCCCGCACCACCCGCGTGGCGACCGTCATGCCGGGCCGGTGAAGAGGCGGCGCTCCAGGGGCGTGCGCATGCTGGGCCGGATCCGGATGTCGCCGAGGAAGGCGGCCGTGCGGGCGGCCTCGGCGGCGGTGGCCGCCCGGGCCCCGGGGGTGCGGCCGGCGGGTGTCAGGGCGTGGGTCGCGATCTCGCCGTCGGGGCGCTGGGTCCAGCCGCCGACGATGCGGCCGTCCCACCAGACGGTCGGGCCGATGTTGCCGTAGGCGTCGAAGAGTTCGGGTACGAGGGCGGGGTCGAGGTACCAGTCGCGCTGTCGCCAGCCCATGGGGGTGGGGTCGAGTGCGGGCAGCAGGACGGCCGCGGGTTCGGTCTCGGGGGGCGGATCCAGCTGGTCGGGCAGGGCGTGGCCGGGGCCGTGGGAGAGGTCGACGTCGACGGCTCCGGTACGGGCGACGGCCTTGCGGGTGTCGGTGAGGTTCCAGCCGGTCCACCACTTGATGTCGTCGGTGGTGGCGGGCCCGAAGGCGCGCAGGTAGCGGGTGGCGAGCTCGGCCCTGGCCTCGTCGGCGGCCAGCTCGGGGTGGGGTTCGGCCACGGTCCAGCGGAACTGGGACGAGGCCCAGGTTCCCAGCGGGCGTCCGCGCCGGATCCGGCTCTCGGCGGCCATCACGCCCAGCACCCGGCTGGTGATGCGGGGTGTGGCCGCGTACGGCTTGCCCGGAGCGACGCTGATCTGGGTCCGCAGTGCGGGTACGGCGGCTGCGAGCTGGGCGGCGGTGGCCTCGCCGAGCCCCGCCAGGGCGGCGAGCACGGCGTCCTCGGTCGCAGCCAGCCAGGCGTCGTCGTGACCGTGCTGCTCGCCGAGGACTTTGAGGAGGTTCCTCCGCTCGCGGGCCGCGACGGCCCGTGCGGTGGAGGCGTCGACGACGGGTGCGAGGTCGTGGGGGACGACGAACATGGTGCGGCGCATGCACAGCATCCGCACCAGGGTCCGCTCCTCGTACAGGGCGTGTTCCAGCTGCGCCGGGGCCGGGTCGGCCGTGCGGGCGGCCACGGTCAGGTAGACCGTGGCCGGGTCCGTGGCGTGGAGGGCGACGAGCGCTTCGCAGACCTGCTCGGGCGTGTCCGCGCGGTCCGGTGGGGTCAGGAGATGGCCGGTGGTGATGCGGGCGCGCCGCTGCCGGTCGGTGATCTTCGGTCGGGCATGGGTCATGGCGTGGCCGGGGGCGCATGGCCGCCCGTTGCCGTCCTTCCACTGGTCGGGCGGAGCCGCACGCCCGGACGGGGTGGGCGTCCGGGCGGCGCGGCGGGGGTGGCGTCAGGCGGTGTTCAGGGTGGAGATCAATTCCAGCACGGGCTTGTCGACCTCGTCGGGCTGGTCGGTGGTGTCGCCGGCCTTCGCCATGGGTGGTCTCTCCTGCCGTGCGTACGTACGTCCCGGTCGGGCCGGTCAAGGGCACTCTCGGGGCCCCGCGCCTCGGCGGCGTCCGACAGACCCCGGGCGGAACCGACCGAACCCGAAGGAACCCGAAGGGGCACCCGGGGAGGGCATCGGGGGAACCCGGCCTCCTGTCCGGCTTACGCCTCCGACGCTACGCGGCATTGCGGACAGATCAGGTCCGCAATGCCGCGACGTGCTCAGCCGGCGCCGCCGAGGGCCACGATGCGCTTCGCCTCCTCGATCGCGAACTCGAATCCGGCCTCCGGGTCGAGCCACAGCCGTTCCGTGGCGATCGCGTGCGTGCGTACGCGAGGATCGGGGTGCACCTTCGCCTCGGCCAGCACCGGCGACACCGCCTCCCCCAGAGCGATCAGCGCACGGCTGAGGCTCATGTGCGTCTCGCGGCCGCCGCGCCCGAGCTGGCTCGCCAGCACCACGGCCAACGCGCGTTCCTCGCCTTCGGGCACGAGCGCGACCGCTGCCCGCCATGCGGTCCGGGCCACCTCGTCATCGGCGTCGGACAGCAGCGCCGGCGTGATGGCCGGCCACGCCTGCCGGTCCCCGATCTTGGACAGTGTGTGCAGCGCCTGGCTCCGTGCCTGCGCACGCTCCGCGCGGAGCTCGTCGAGAAGCGCCGGAACCGTCATCGACGGCGCGTGACGGATCAGTGCCCAGGTCAGCATTTCCCGTACGTGGAAATCGGGTTCGACCGCGCACCGCTCGATCAGCTTGCCGATCGCGCCCGGGTGCGGGGTCGTGCCGACCGCCATCGCCGCCCGCAGCCGGACCGGCGGGCTGTCGCCCTCCAGCCCCTCGACGGCTCGCATCACATCGGTTCCCGGTTCCGCCATGGCCATGGGGACCACCTCCTCGGCCACAGTGAAGAGCTTGTCACCGTGTCAAGGTCAAGCGGAGTCCCGGCAGGCTCGCCGCGCGGCCCGGGAACGCCGCCGGGCGCGCCGCCCGGCGCCGGTCAGGGCATCTCGTCGGGGTCACAGCTGGACCGGCGCAGCCCGATCGTGCGCAGCGCCCGCATCAGGGCCTCGGAGTCTCCCGCACGCACGACGTGGACGGCGCCCTCGACCACGAGGCCCGACAGCGCGCGGGGCACGCGCGCGGCGGCCGTGCGCAGCACCACCCCGCTCGGAGGATCCAGGGCGCGCACCCCGTGGAACACGCGCAGGACGTCCGGATCCGCGTCGAGGGCGTCGAGCCCGGCCGGCAGGGACAGGACGGTGATGTCGGGCAGCAGGAGACGGGCGTGCGCGAGGGCGACCGCGGGTTCACGGGCATGCGACAGGACCCGGAAGTGCGGATTGCGCTGGATGCCCGCGCGCAGCAGCTCCAGCTGCTCACCGTCCGGCACTCCGACCAGCAGAACTGTCATCACCTGCACCATCCTGCGTTCCGGCGCACGCCGGGGCGACCCGGAACGCGAAAACGCCCGGCCGGGGGTCCCGGTCGGGCGTTTTCGTGCGTCTGCTGCCGCTGGTGGCTTAGTACCAGTGGTGGGCCTGCCAGAAGTTCCAGGCGCCCACGGGGCTGCCGTAGCGGGAGTTCATGTAGTCCAGGCCCCACTTGATCTGGGTGGCCGGGTTGGTCTTCCAGTCAGCGCCGGCGGAAGCCATCTTCGAGCCCGGCAGGGCCTGGACCAGGCCGTACGCGCCGGAGGAGGCGTTCGTGGCGGTGTGGTTCCAGCCGCTCTCGCGGGAAACGATGTTGTTGAAGGCCGCGAACTGCGCCGGGTCCTTGATCATCTGCTGGGCGATCGCCTTGGCGCTCGTCGGGGCCGCCTGGGCGGGGACCGTGGCGAGCATGGAGCCGGCGACACCGAGGGCGACTACAGCGCCCGCGAGCGTCTTCTTCGAAGCGGCGATGCGGCGGATGACGGGGTTCGACACGGTCTGACCTTCCGAAGGGAACCAGGACGGTCGCCGCATGCCGAAGACATGCGTGAGCCACTCACGCGAAGGAGAGGGGTTCGTCGGCGGCGGGGTGGGTACCCGTGCCGCCCGGCGACTGACCCAGTTCTACCGACGCTCCGGACCCCTGACAATGCCCGTTCCTACTACCGGCCCTCGCACAGGCCCGGGTGCGGCGTCCGGCGAACCCGGTGCGGTATCTGCGGCTCGTCCCTACTAGCAGGGTTCGTATGTGATCTGCACCCTATGGGCCGAGTCACCCCGGAGGCGCCGGAATCTCACGATGCGTGGCGACTCGTCACGCTCGATGCGCCGAGCCGTCGGCGCATCGACGAGGACGACGGGGCGGCGAGGGCGATGACGGCCCGCTCCTCGGCCCACCCGGACGGCGCAGTCGGCCGGGAGAGTCCGAGTCGGCCCGGGACCGGCGGTCCGGGTGCGGCAGGACCGGTTCGGGCCGGCGCCGCACGACTGGATCCGGCGGCACCGATCGTGCACCTTTTGACCGGAGTTGAGGCCATTGCCCGGATCGCCTCTGCGCCGATCCTGCGGGCTTCCTTAAGGGAAGTTGAAGAACCCCTCCAGATCGATCTTTTCGCTGGTCACCAGCCTAGGCTCGGACCGAGTCCCCTCTCCCTGCCCTATGAGGTGTTACCGGCATGAGCCCCAGTACTCCCGGACGTCCGTCCCGTGTCGAAGCACGACGGCGGAAGACGGTGCGCACGCGCATCGTGCTGTCCGTCACCGCGGCCGCCGCGGCGGTGGCGGTCGGCGTCGCGGTGGCCGACTCCGACGGTGCTGCGCGCGGGAGCGGCCACACCGACGGCGCCGCGGGACCGCTGTCCGGGAAGTCGAGCGCCGACGCCGGAACGAACGCCCCCACCGCCCCCGTTCCCACCGGCGAGGCCTCGGCCCCGGCGAGCCCGAGTCCGTCGGGGACGCCGGGAGCCGACGCCTCGGCGTCCGCCACTCCCGCACAGCCCTCGGCGGCGGAGAGCAGCACGGAGGCCAAGTCGGCGTCGGCCCAGACCGACAAGCCCACCCGCAAGCCCGCCGGCAAGGGCAGCGGTTCCGGCGGCTCCACGGGCACCGGGGGCTCCGGCGGTTCCGGGGGGTCCGGCACGGTCGACGCGAACAGCGAGTCCGCGGTCCTCGCCCTGGTCAACAAGGAGCGGGCCACCGCCGGGTGCGGTCCCCTGACCACGAACAGCAAGCTGAGCGCGGCCGCGCGGGCCTACAGCGACACCATGGCCCGCAGCGGCGTCATGTCCCACACCGGCCCCGACGGGTCCACGATGACCAGCCGGGTCGAAGCCGCCGGATACACGTGGTCCAACCTGGGCGAGAACATAGCCCGCGGCCAGGCCGACGCCGACGCGGTGATGGACGCCTGGATGCACAGCCCCGGCCACCGGGCCAACATCCTCAACTGTGCCTTCAAGGAGATCGGCATAGGCGTGCACAAGGGCGACGGCGGCCCGTGGTGGACGCAGGACTTCGGCGCCTCCAGGTAGCCGGCCCGCACGACGCCCCCACGTCCTCCGACCCCGTGCAGGGGTCCGGAGGACGTCGGCGTCCGCCGGCCCGGGCGCCCGCACCGACCCTGCGGAACACCGGGTTCCCCGGAAGGGGGAGGCGGTGACGGGCCCGTCGGAGCGTCCGCCACTATGGGGCCGTGCCCCGACTCCCGCGATACCTGCTCATATGGCTGTCGTGTACGGCCGCCAGCGTGACCGCCGTGCTCGCCACGGTCCAGTTCGTCGTCGGCTCGACCCGGCATACGCCCCCGGTCGCCCGGTCCGCCCCGACGGTCATCGAAACGCCGCCCGCATGGCAGGCGGGCACCCCGTCGCCGAGCACGCCGTCGCCGAGCGCGTCCGCGAGCCCCTCTCCCTCGGTGACGCAGCGGCCGTCCCCCTCGGCCGCGTCCCCCACCCCCGCCAAGGCCTCGCCGGGCACCCCCCGTACCAGCGCCTCGAAGAGCTCCGTGGACTGCGCGGAGGGCGGAGCGGGCCTGTACACCGTCCCCTCGCAGGGCGGCAAGGTCACCGTGCGGTACGGCAGCCGCGGCGTGTGCCTGATCTCCGCGGTCCCGGACCGGGGCTTCAAGACCAGCACCTCGCAGACCTCGGACGACACCCTCTCGGTCACGTTCACCAGCGCCGACCACCGGTCGCTCGTGACGGCGACGATCGAACCGTCGGCGAAGGCCACCGTCCGCGAGTCCTCCCTCTGAGACCTGGTGCGACCCGGCGCGACCTGGTGGGACCCGGCCGCGCCGGACACTCCGGTCGCCCTGCTCCCGCGCCCGGTCCGCGCTCCGGCGAAGCGGAAGATGAGCTGTTCCTTAGGGCATCCTCAAGATCGGGCGGAGCCGGTTCCGGCGGCCCGGAGCGGTCCTATGCTCGCCTCAGCCGAGTGGCCTTCGGCGCCGGGGCGTGACCCCGGCGATCCGTCGGGCCGCAGGTTTCACCGAGCCGGGGGGCGCCCTGCCCTCCCCGCATTCCGATCCGTGCCCTGGGGTGTCTTCGCCATGAGTTCTCGCATGCTCCGACCCGTCCGCGCCGACCGCCGTACGCAGCCGTCCCGCCCCGGGACACCCCGGGCCGTGCGCATGCCGCTGGTCGCCGCGGCCGTGGTGGCGGCGGGCCTGACCGCGGCCTGCGGGCCTTCCACCCAGCCCGTCGGATCCGCCGCGCCGTCCGCGGCCGCCTCGTCCCCCGAGCTCTCCGCCGCCTCCGCCACCGAGTCCGCGACCGCGTCGCCGGAGGCGTCCCCGACCGCCTCGGCCTCCGCCTCCGCTTCCGCGTCCGCCACCCCCCGGCCCGGTACCTCGCCCGCCAAGGCCGGGGCCGCCGCCGGGACGTCGGCCAAGCCGTCCCGTACGGCCGCCGCGGCGCAGCCCGCGGCCGTGCCCGGGCCCGGCTACGACAGTTCGGCCGACGCGCAGAAGCTCATCGACGCGGCCCTGCGCACGGCCAAGTCCGAGGGCCGCATGGTGCTGCTCGACTTCGGCGCCAACTGGTGCGGCAACTGCAAGGCCGCGGACAAGGTGTTCGCCCAGTCCCAGACCGCCGCGATCCTCGGTGACTCCTACCAGCTGGTCAAGATCGACATCGGCGGGAACAGCTCCGCCAACTCCGCACTCCTGCGCAAGTACAGCCCGTCGGGCGGCACCTACACGATGCCCGTGCTGGTCGTCGTCTCCCCGTCGGGCGCCGTGCGCACCGACACCCATGTCACCGGCAACCCGTCCCTGACCGCGGAGGGCATCAACTCCTTCCTGCGCAAGTGGGCGTCATGAGACGACCGGTCCGCGCGGCCGTCCTCGCCCCGGCCGGGGCCGGACTCGCGGTGGGGGCCCGGGGGGGGGCCGGCGGGCGCGGCGCCCCCGCCGCCCCGGGGCGGGCGCCGCCCGCCGCCGCGCCCGGCGAGGACCGCCTGCT
>NZ_JBHYVA010000295.1:0-9669 GCF_042750055.1 Streptomyces sp. NPDC059456 | reverse complement strand
TTGGGTCGCTGGGGGTCGGTTTTTTTGTAAACCCCCCCGGGCGGTTTGGGCGGGGGGGGCCCGCGGGGGGGGCGCCCCGGGCGGCCCCCCCCTCGCAGGGACAGCGGGTCGAGTGGGGCACGACGCCCGGGCAGTGACCGGTTTCGTCACCGACCGGGTGCGTTTCAGGCGTCGAGCACCCGGTCGAACTGCGTCGTGGTGTGCCGCAGGTGCGCCACCAGCTCGTCGCCGACCTTCGGCTCGGGGGCGTCCGACGGCACGAACAGGATCGACACCTGCATGTGCGGGGGCTCTGCGAACCAGCGCTGCTTGCCCGCCCACACGAACGGCGAAAGGTTCCGGTTCACGGTGGCCAGGCCGGCCCGTGCCACGCCCTTGGCGCGCGGCATCACGCCGTGCAGGGCCTTGGGGGCCTCCAGGCCCACCCCGTGCGAGGTGCCGCCCGCGACCACGACCAGCCAGCCGTCGGAGGCGGCCTTCTGCTGGCGGTAGCCGAACCGGTCGCCCTTCGCGACGCGCGTGACGTCCAGGACAGCGCCGCGGTACTCGGTGGCCTCGTGGTCGCCGAGCCACAGCCGGGTGCCGATCCGTGCCCGGAACCGGGTCTGCGGGAACTGCTGCTGGAGCCGGGCCAGCTCCTCGGCCCGCAGGTGGCTGACGAACATGGTGTGCAGCGGCAGCCGGGCCGCGCGCAGCCGGTCCATCCAGCCGATGACCTCCTCGACGGCGTCCGAGCCGTCCGGGCGGTCCAGCGGCAGGTGCAGGGCGAAGCCCTCCAGCCGCACGTCCTCGATCGCGGCGTGCAGCTGGCCCAGGTCCTGCTCGGAGATGCCGTGGCGGCGCATCGAGCTCATGCACTCGATGACCACGCGGGCACCGACCAGGCCGCGGACCCCGTCCAGGGAGGACACCGAGCGGATCACCCGGTCCGGCAGCGGCACCGGCTCCTCGCCCCGCCGGAACGGGGTGAGGACGAGCAGGTCGCCGCCGAAGAAGTCCTTGATGCTGGCGGCCTCGTACGTGGTCCCGACGGCCAGCACGTCGGCGCCCAGCCGGGTCGCCTCCTCGCACAGCCGCTCGTGGCCGAAGCCGTATCCGTTGCCCTTGCAGACCGGAATCATCCCCGGGAACTGGTCCTGGATCTGCTTCTGGTGCGCACGCCAGCGCGCGGTGTCGACGTAGAGCGTGAGCGCCATGCCCGTCCGGAGCCTCTCTCGAAAAAGCTGCCTGTGCAGCGATGCGGTGTGTGGGGGTGCGGCAGCAGGTCAGCGGCGAGACATGTAGATGTCGAGCGCCTTGTGCAGCATTTTGTTCAGCGGGAAGTCCCACTCGCCGACGTACTCGACGGCCTCGCCGCCCGTACCGACCTTGAACTGGATGAGGCCGAACAGGTGGTCGTTCTCGTCCAGCGTGTCACTGATGCCGCGCAGGTCGTAGACGCTGGCGCCGAGCGCGTACGAGTCGCGCAGCATGCGCCACTGCATCGCGTTCGACGGACGGACCTCGCGCTTGTGGTTCGCGGAGGCGCCGTACGAGTACCAGACGTGCTGGCCGACGGTGAGCATCGTGGCGGCGGCCAGCGGCTCCCCCTCGTGCTTCGCGATGTACAGCCGCATCCGGTTCGGGTCCTCGGAGTTGAGGGCCGTCCACTGGCGCTGGAAGTAGCTGAGCGGGCGCGGGCGGAACTTGTCGCGCTCGGCCGTGATCTCGTACAGCTCCTGCCAGACCGGCAGGTCTTCGTAGCCGCCCTGGACGACCTCGACGCCGGCCTTCTCGGCCTTCTTGATGTTGCGGCGCCACAGCTGGTTGAAGCCCTTGAGGACGTCGTCCAGCGAGCGGTTGGCGAGCGGTACCTGGAAGACGTACCGGGGCTGCACGTCGCCGAAGCCGGCGCCGCCGTCCTCGCCCTGCTGCCAGCCCATGCGGCGCAGCTTGTCGGACACTTCGAAGGCGCGGGGCTCGATGTGCGAGGCCTCCACGTCGCGCAGCCGCTTGACCTCCGGGTCCTGGATGCCCGCCTTGATGGCGGCGCTGTTCCAGCGGCGGATGACGACGGGCGGACCCATCTTCACGGTGAACGCGCCCTGGCGCTTGAGGTGGGCCAGCATCGGCTGGAGCCACTCCTCCAGGTTCGGGGCGAACCAGTTGATGACCGGCCCCTCGGGAAGGTACGCGAGGTAGCGCTTCACCTTGGGCAGCTGCCGGTACAACACGAGGGCGGCGCCGACCAGTTCGTCGTTCTGGTCGAACCAACCGAGGTTCTCGGAACGCCACTCGTTCTTCACGTCGGCCCACGCCGGGACCTGGCAGTGGCTAGCCGAGGGCAGGCTCTGGAGATATCCCAGATGCTGCTCTCGGCTGATGGTCCTCAGGGACAGGCTCATGCGGGGCGTCTCCTCGGCGGCTTCGCTGGCTATGGCGCGAAGCCTACTGCGACAAGGGCGCCACCCTTCTGGGGGACGGGCCCGGCCCGGGCCGGTGAGCGGCCGGCGCCCTGTCGCGGAAGTGCCCCGGTCAGCCCGTCAGGCCGCCGAAGAGACCGCCGTGCGCCATGCCGAGGTAGAAGCCCACGCCCGCGGCCCCAAGCCCGATGATCAGTGCGAAGCGCTCGCGTGTCGTCTCCGAGATGAACTGTCCGTACGCGCCGGTCAGGATTCCGACGAGCCCGGTCCACGAGCTGAGCAGGTGCAGATTGTCGAAGAAGCCCGTGACGAACGCCACGAGGCCGAGGACCACCGTGGCCACCATGAGGGTGTCCTGCAGCGGGTGGGGTTTGCCGTCGGTCGCGAAGAGCGAGATGGAGGACTGGGACCGCATTGCCTGTGCCATCGGAAAGGCACCTCCTGGCTGACGCAGAGCGGTGCTGCGGGGCCGCCGCCGACTGGGCCGGGACGTGGCACCGAGCACACCCGATGAGTACAGAGTGTGGCCCCTTCCCGCCGGATTTCAACCGGAAGGGGCCGAGCAGGTAGTCTGTACAGCTGCGCGGTGTCTGCTTACGGACACCGTGCGCACGCATCACGACCCTCCTGCCACGGAACGACCGTGGCCGCTGAGTCCAAAGGAGGTGGGTTCCACATGCGTCACTACGAAGTGATGGTCATCCTCGACCCCGATCTCGAGGAGCGCGCTGTCTCCCCGCTGATCGAGAACTTCCTCTCCGTCGTCCGTGAGGGCAACGGAAAGGTCGAGAAGGTCGACACCTGGGGCCGTCGTCGTCTCGCTTACGAGATCAAGAAGAAGCCCGAGGGCATCTACTCGGTCATCGACCTTCAGGCCGAGCCTGCGGTCGTCAAGGAGCTTGACCGACAGATGAACCTGAACGAGTCGGTTCTCCGGACCAAGGTCCTTCGCCCCGAGACCCACTGAACTCCGGTTCAGCGGTAATCGGGACCGAGTAGCACAGCAGCCCAGCAGCAATCCCCGCCGAGAGGTTCATCCATGGCAGGCGAGACCGTCATCACGGTCGTCGGCAATCTCGTCGACGACCCCGAGCTGCGCTTCACCCCCTCGGGTGCGGCGGTCGCGAAGTTCCGTGTCGCGTCCACCCCCCGCACCTTCGACCGTCAGACCAACGAGTGGAAGGACGGCGAGAGCCTGTTCCTGACCTGCTCGGTGTGGCGGCAGGCGGCTGAGAACGTCGCCGAGTCCCTCCAGCGGGGCATGCGCGTCATCGTGCAGGGCCGGCTGAGGCAGCGGTCGTACGAGGACCGTGAGGGTGTCAAGCGCACGGTCTACGAGCTGGACGTCGAGGAAGTCGGCCCCAGCCTGAAGAACGCCACGGCCAAGGTCGCCAAGACCACCGGTCGCGGTGGCCAGGGCGGGTACGGCGGCGGCCAGCAGCAGGGTGGTGGCGGCGGCTGGGGCGGAGCCCCCGGCGGCGGCGCCCCGCAGGGCGGCGGAGCTCCCTCCGACGACCCGTGGGCGTCCAGCGCGCCGGCCGGCGGCCAGCAGCAGGGCGGCGGGGGCGGCTGGGGCGGAAGCTCCGGCGGCTCCAACGGCGGCTACTCGGACGAGCCCCCCTTCTAGGGGAGCTCGCATCCCCACTTCTTGATCACACAGGAGAGACACCATGGCGAAGCCGCCTGTGCGCAAGCCTAAGAAGAAGGTCTGCGCGTTCTGCAAGGACAAGACCGCGTACGTGGACTACAAGGACACGAACATGCTGCGGAAGTTCATTTCCGACCGCGGCAAGATCCGTGCCCGCCGCGTTACCGGCAACTGCACGCAGCACCAGCGTGACGTCGCCACGGCCGTGAAGAACAGCCGTGAGATGGCGCTGCTGCCCTACACGTCCACCGCGCGATAAGGAAAGGGTGACCGACTAATGAAGATCATCCTGACCCACGAGGTTTCTGGCCTCGGTGCCGCCGGCGATGTCGTCGACGTCAAGGACGGTTACGCTCGCAACTACCTGGTCCCGCGTGGTTTCGCGATCCGCTGGACCAAGGGTGGCGAGAAGGACGTGGCGCAGATCCGCCGCGCCCGCAAGATCCACGAGATCGCGACCATCGAGCAGGCCAACGAGGTCAAGGCCAAGCTCGAGGGCACGAAGGTCCGTCTGGCCACCCGCTCGGGTGACGCCGGCCGTCTCTTCGGCTCCGTGACCCCGGCCGACATCGCCACGGCGATCGAGGCTTCCGGTGGTCCGAAGGTCGACAAGCGCCGCGTCGAGCTGGCTGCCCCGATCAAGACCCTCGGTTCGTACCAGGTCTCCGTGCGTCTGCACGCCGAGGTCGCCGCGAACGTGGGCGTCGAGGTTGTCGCCGCCTAAGTGCTGCACGTGAAGGGCCGCACCCCTGAGGGGGTGCGGCCCTTCGCCGTTGCCGGGGATCGCCGGGCGATGTTTCACGTGAAACGTCCCGGCGGGGTTCTCCGTGTTTCACGTGAAACACGGCCTGCGGATCAGCGGGTCGCCCCCGCGACCAGCCACCGGCCGGAGCGGGCACGCAGCTGGAGGGTGGCCATCCGCACCAGCATCATCAGCGTCATGGCCCCCCAGAGCGCGGTCAGGCCGCCGCCGAGGCTCGGGACGAGCAGGGCGGCCGGGGTGAACACGGCGAGCGTCACGAGCATCGCCCAGGCCAGGTAGCGACCGTCTCCGGCGCCCATCAGGACCCCGTCGAGCACGAAGACGATGCCGGACACCGGCTGGGAGAGGGCCACGACCAGCAGGGCGGGCAGCAGGGCGGCCTCGACCGCGGGGTCGCCGGTGAAGAGCGGGATGAGCAGGGGGCGGGCCACGATCACCAGCGCGCCGAGGACGATCCCCGAGACGATCCCCCACTGGACCATGCGACGGCAGACCGCCTTGGCGCCCTCGGTGTCGTCGGCGCCCAGGTAACGGCCGATGATGGCCTGCCCGGCGATGGCGATCGCGTCGAGGGCGAAGGCGAGCAGGCTCCAGAGGGAGAGCAGGATCTGGTGGGCGGCGATGTCCGCGTCGCCGAGTCGCGCCGCCACGGCGGTCGCGATGATCAGCACGGCGCGCAGGGACAGAGTGCGCACCAGCAGCGGTACGCCGGCCTGGGCGCAGGCCCGGATGCCGGCGGCGTCGGGGCGCAGGGAGGCTCCGTGCCGACGCGCTCCGCGGAGGACCACGACGAGGTAGACGCCGGCCATGGCGCACTGGGCGATCACCGTGCCCCAGGCGGAACCGGCGATGCCGAAGCCGGCGCCGTACACGAGGGCGCCGTTCAGGCCGGCGTTGAGGGCGAAGCCTCCGATGGCGACGTAGAGCGGTGTGCGGGTGTTCTGGAGGCCCCGGAGGACGCCGGTCGCGGCGAGCACCATCAGCATGGCCGGGATGCCCAGGGCGGAGATCCGCAGATAGGTGACCGCATAGGGGGCGACGGTGTCGGACGCTCCGAACAGGGAGATCAGCCAGGGCGCCGTCGGCAGCACGACGGCGACGACGACGGCACCGATCAGGAGGGCGAGCCAGATGCCGTCCATGCCCTGTCGGATGGCGGCCGGGAGGTCTCCCGCGCCGACCCGGCGGGAAACGGCCGCGGTGGTGGCGTAGGCGAGGAAGACGAAGACGCTGACGGCGGTGGTGAGCAGGGCGGCGGCGATGCCGAGCCCGGCCAGCTGGGGGGTGCCGAGGTGTCCCACGATGGCGCTGTCGGCCATCACGAACAGGGGCTCGGCGACGAGCGCGCCGAACGCCGGGACGGCGAGTGCGAGTATCTCGCGGTCGTGCCGTCTCGGGGCACCCTTCAGCGGGGCGAGGGCCTGTGTCATGCGCTCAATCTAATCTTCCACAGGTAATAGACGCAACCATCTTTGGATCCTTACCAACGAGTTGACTTGCGCGTTCTCGGCACCCCGTTGGAGGCGATCTCGGAACCCGGGCCAAGAAATTTCTCCCCCACAGCCGGTGGAGTAAGAATGCGCAGGTCAGATGGGGTGGAGGGGTGGGGCAGGTGATTTTGTCCACAGCGCCGTCCCCCGGTCCGTGCACAGCTTCCGGCGACTTACCCACAGCATTGGGTCGGTCATCCACATCTCATCCACACAGCCTGTGGATAACAAGATTGGCTGACGTCGCTCCCGGCCCTACCGTTGTGCGTTGCCCGACTCGCCGACTGCGGATTCGGGTGCCCCAAATGTCAGAGCCGTGTCGTAGAAAGAGTGGCACGGCGAGGTCCGCGTTGCGGACGGGAGGAGGCGGCCCGGTGAGCATGCCCGAGCCCATGGACGACCCCTGGGCCGACAGCGGTCCGGGTGACCGTCTGCCCGCCCGCTCGCGCCGTAACGGCGACAACCGTGGCCGCGGGGACGAACAGCACGACCGGGACCGCGAGGGCGGCTCCTGGGACGGCGGCGGAGGCGGTTTCGAGCGCGTACCGCCGCAGGACCTCGACGCCGAGCAGTCGGTGCTCGGCGGCATGCTGCTCTCCAAGGACGCCATCGCGGACGTCGTCGAGGTCATCAAGGGCCACGACTTCTACCGGCCCTCGCACGAGACGATCTACCAGGCGATCCTCGACCTGTACGCGAAGGGCGAGCCGGCCGACCCGATCACGGTCGGCGCCGAACTGACCCGCCGCGGCGAGATCAGCAAGGTCGGCGGGGCCTCGTACCTGCACACGCTCGTCCAGTCGGTGCCCACCGCGGCGAACGCCGAGTACTACGCGGAGATCGTCCACGAGCGGGCCGTGCTGCGCCGCCTCGTCGCCGCCGGCACGAAGATCACGCAGATGGGATACGCGGCGGACGGCGACGTCGACGAGATCGTCAACAGCGCCCAGGCCGAGATCTACGCCGTCACCGAGCAGCGGACCTCCGAGGACTACCTGCCGCTCGGCGACATCATGGAGGGCGCGCTCGACGAGATCGAGGCCATCGGCTCGCGCAGCGGCCAGATGTCGGGCGTACCGACCGGTTTCACGGACCTCGACTCGCTGACCAACGGCCTGCACCCGGGCCAGATGATCGTCATCGCGGCCCGCCCCGCGATGGGCAAGTCGACCCTCGCGCTCGACTTCGCCCGCGCCTGTTCCATCAAGAGCAACCTGCCGAGCGTGATCTTCTCCCTCGAAATGGGCCGCAACGAGATCGCGATGCGCCTCCTTTCGGCGGAGGCCCGGGTCGCCCTGCACCACATGCGCTCCGGCACCATGACGGACGACGACTGGACCCGGCTGGCCCGCCGGATGCCGGACGTCTCCGCCGCCCCGCTCTACATCGACGACTCCCCGAACCTGTCGATGATGGAGATCCGGGCCAAGTGCCGGCGCCTGAAGCAGCGCAACGACCTCTCGCTCGTGGTCATCGACTACCTCCAGCTGATGCAGTCGGGCGGCTCCCGCCGTCCCGAGAGCCGCCAGCAGGAGGTCTCGGACATGTCCCGAAACCTCAAGCTGCTGGCCAAGGAGCTCGAAGTGCCGGTGATCGCGCTCTCCCAGCTGAACCGTGGTCCCGAGCAGCGCACCGACAAGAAGCCGATGGTCTCCGACCTGCGTGAGTCCGGCTCGATCGAGCAGGACGCCGACATGGTGATCCTGCTGCACCGCGAGGACGCGTACGAGAAGGAGTCGCCCCGCGCGGGCGAAGCGGACCTGATCGTGGCGAAGCACCGTAACGGCCCCACGGCGACGATCACCGTCGCCTTCCAGGGCCACTATTCGCGGTTCGTGGACATGGCCAACACGTAGCATCCGATCATGGATGCCGTATCTGAAGACCTGGAGCTGTTTCCTGCCACCCGGCGTGCGCTGAGGCACCGGATCGCCGTCGCGCAGAGCGAGGGCCGGGCGCCGTCGGTGGTCGCGGCCGTGGCCCGCGGCGGCGAACTCGTCTGGGAGGGCTCCCGGACCTCCGTCGAGGGGCACGGGCCCGACGGGAACGTGCAGTACCGGATCGGGTCGATCAGCAAGACCTTCACCGCCGTTCTCGTGCTGCGCCTGCGGGACGAGGGCCTGCTGCGGCTCGAAGACCCGCTGGAGCAGCACCTGCCGGGAACGGGCGTCGGCGAGGTGACCATCGCCCAGCTGCTGGCCCACACCGGCGGGTTGGCGGCGGAGACGCCGGGCGCGTGGTGGGAGCGGACGCCCGGGGCGCTGCGGCCCGAACTCGCGGACGTGCTGGGTGAGGAGCCGTACCGGTTCCGGCCCGGCCGACGGCACCACTACTCCAACCCGGGCTACACGCTGCTGGGTTCGCTCGTGGAGGCCGTGCGGGGCAAGCCGTGGGAAGAGGTGCTGCGGGCCGAGGTGCTGGAGCCGCTCGGGCTGGACCGTACGACGGCGCAGCCGCAGGCCCCGCACGCGGGCGGCTGGGCGGTGCACCCGTGGGCCGACGTGATGATGGCCGAACCGCTGGAGGACCTCGGGCTGATGGCCGCGGCGGGACAACTCTGGTCCACGACCCGTGACCTGGCCCGGTTCGCGATGTTCCTCGCCCGGGGTGACGAGCGCGTGCTGAGTGCGGAGTCGGTACGGGAGATGCGGACGTCCGCGGCACCGCCGGAGCCCGGTCTCGCCGAGTTCGGTTACGGGCTCGGCATGCAGCTGGTGGACGCCGGCGGGCGCAGGCTCGCCGGCCACAGCGGTTCGCTGCCGGGGTTCGTCGCGGGGCTGTGGCTGAGCGAGGCGGACGACGTGGCGGCCGTGGTGCTGGCGAACTGCACGTCGGGGCTGCCCGCCTCGGCGGTGGCCGCGGAACTGGTGGCGATCGTCGCGGACGCGGAGCCACCGTTCCCGCAGCCGTGGCGGCCGTTCCGGGAGGCCGATCCGGTCGCCCTGGAGCTGTGCGGCCCCTGGTACTGGGGTACGTCGGCGCACGTGGTGCGGTTGACGGCGGACGGGCTGCTGGAGCTGGGGCCGGCGGGCGCCATGGGGCGGTCGGCCCGGTTCCGGGCGGCGCCGGACGGGGGCTGGACCGGGCTCTCCGGCTACTACGCGGGGGAGACGCTGCGGGCGGTCCGGCGCGAGGACGGTTCGGTGAGCCATCTCGACCTCGGCTCGTTCGTGTTCACGCGGGAGCCGTACGACGCGCAGGCCTCGGTGCCCGGCGGGGTGGACCCGCAGGGCTGGCGGGGCATCGGCTGAGGCCCGTCCTCCCCGATCGCGGGCCGGGCCCGGGCCGCATGGACGGGCCCGGCCCCGCGACGTGGAGTGGAGTGGGCCGCGTGAATCCGACGGGGGATGAGGGGTATACCGGACG
>NZ_JBHYVA010000294.1:6813-9686 GCF_042750055.1 Streptomyces sp. NPDC059456 | reverse complement strand
TGTGGGGGGGCGCGGTTCTGTATCCACGCCCCCCCCCCCCCCCCCCGGCGACCCCCCGCCACCCCCGCCCGGCCGCGGCGGGGGGGCGGGCCCCCCCCGCGCCGGGCGCCCCGCCCGGGGGCCCGCCCGGGCCGGGCCCCCCCCCCCAGGCGGTGGAGTAGCCGTCCTTGTGCCAGAACAGCACGCCGAAGTGGGCGCCGTCGTCGTCCGGGGGCACGACGAACCCGCCGTACATCCCGGCGTGCCCGCGCGGCTCCTGCACGAGGAGCCGCCGTACGTCGTCCAGGGGGCTGCGGCGCGGGGCCGTCCCGGAGCCCCCTGGACCGATGGCGGTGGCGCAGCGCTCGGCGACGGTGTCCCCGGGCACGGGCGGCAGGCCGGCGGCGGCGACGTCGACGATCCGGAAGGGCTCCCCGGCCGTGTGGTAGTCGACGGTGCGTACGGCTGCGGCGGTCACAGGAGGAACCCTCCGGGGAAGGGGTCGGACGGGTCGAGGAAGTACTGGGCGGTGCCGGTGATCCAGGCCCGTCCGGTGACGGTGGGGACGACGGCGGGGAGCCCGCCCACCGTGGTCTCGCCGACCAGCCGGCCGGTGAACTCGGTTCCGATGAAGGACTCGTTGACGAAGTCCGCGCCGAGCTCCAGGAGGCCGCGGGCGTGCAGCTGGGCCATGCGCGCGCTGGTGCCCGTACCGCAGGGCGAGCGGTCGAACCAGCCGGGGTGGATGGCCATGGCGTGCCGGGAGCGGCGGGCGTCGGAGCCGGGGGCGGCGAGGTAGACGTGCTTGACCCCGGCGATGGACGGGTCCTCGGGGTGGACGGGGCGGTCGCCGGAGGCGTTGACCGCGTCCATGACCGCGAGTCCGGCGGCGAGGAGGTCGTCCTTGCGGGCCCGGTCGAAGGGGAGCCCGAGGGAGTCGAGTTCGACGAAGGCGTAGAAGTTCCCGCCGTAGGCGAGGTCGTAGGTGACCGTGCCGTACCCGGGGACCTCGGCCTTCAGGTCGAGCCCGACGCAGAAGGAGGGGACGTTGGTGAGGGTGACGGCGGTGGCGGCCCCGTCCTCGACCCGCACGTCGACGGCGACCAGTCCGGCCGGGGTGTCGAGCCGGACGGTGGTGACCGGCTCGACGGCCTCCACCATGCCCGTCTCGACGAGGACGGTGGCCACCCCGATGGTCCCGTGCCCGCACATGGGGAGCAGGCCGGACACCTCGATGTACAGCACGCCGAAGTCGGCGTCGGGCCGGGTGGGGGGCTGGAGGACGGCCCCGCTCATCGCGGAGTGGCCGCGCGGCTCGTACATGAGCAGGGTGCGGACGTGGTCCAGGTGCTCGATGAAGTGGAGACGTTTGTCGGCCATGGTGGCGCCGGGGACCACCCCGACGCCCCCGGTGATCACCCGGGTCGGCATGCCCTCGGTGTGCGAGTCCACCGCGTGGTAGATGTGGCGCGTGCGCATGGGGGTCCCCCGGCTGGTCAGTTGAGGCCCTCGGCGAGCGCCTTCTCGGTGGCGGCGCGGACGGCCGCCTCGGTCTCCCCGGTGAGGGGGAAGCGGGGCGGGCGGGTGGCGCCGCCGGGGCGTCCCGCGAGGTCCATGGAGAGCTTGATGGCCTGGACGAACTCGGTCTTGGAGTCCCAGCGCAGCAGGGAGTGCAGGGACTTGTACAGCGGGAGCGCGGTGGCGGTGTCCCCGGCGACGGCGGCGCGGTAGAGCTCGGCGCAGGAGCGCGGCAGGGCGTTGGGGTAGCCGGCGATCCAGCCGACCGCGCCGGCCAGGGCCAGTTCGAGCAGGACGTCGTCGGCGCCGATGAGGAGGTCGAGGCCCGGGGCGAGTTCGGCGATCTCGTAGGCGCGGCGGACGTCCCCGCTGAACTCCTTGACGGCGACGATGCTGCCGTCGCCGTACAGGCGGGCGAGCAGGTCGGGCGTCAGGTCCACCTTGGTGTCGATGGGGTTGTTGTACGCGACGACGGGGAGCCCGGCGCGGGCGACCTCGGCGTAGTGGGCCCGTACGGTCGGCTCGTCGGCCCGGAAGGCGTTGGGGGGCAGCAGGAGTACGGAGCCGGCCCCGGCCTCGGCGGCCTGGTCGGCCCAGCGGCGGGCCTCGGCGCTGCCGTAGGCGGCGACGCCGGGCATGACGCGCGAGCCGTCGCCGGCCGCCTCGACGGCGGTGCGCACGACGCGGGCGCGCTCCTCGTCGGTGAGGGTCTGGTACTCCCCGAGGGAGCCGTTGGGGACCACGCCGTCGCAGCCGTTGGCGATCAGCCAGGCCACGTGGTCGGCGTAGGCGTCGTAGTCGACGGTGAGGTCCTCGCGCAGGGGCAGGGCGGTGGCGACCATGATGCCGTGCCAGGGGCGGGTGCGGGGCGGGGTGGGCGCGGGGGTGTGCGCGTGCGTCATGAGAGGGCTCCCTAGAGTGGTGTGTGACATTTTACTAGTGGGTGTGATGCGGCCACAAGGGGCCGGACCGGCGGATCAGCCGTCCGCCGGGGGCAGTTCGGCGAGGTGGCGCAGCGGGACCGGGCAGGACAGCGGCCGCCGGTCGGGCGAGGCGCCCGCGGACGCCGCGCCCTCCCCGGCGAGGGCGGCGACGGAGGGGCCGCACATGCGGCCCTGGCACCAGCCCATTCCGGCGCGGGTGAGGAGTTTGACCGTACGGGCGTCCCGCGCGCCGAGGTCGGCGACGGCCTCGCGGATCCGGCCGGCCGGCACCTCCTCGCACCGGCACACGTCCGTGTCCTCGCGGAGCCAGCCGGTCCAGCCCTCGCCCGGGCGGTGGGCGGGGCGGCCGCCCAGCCGGCGGCCTTGGCGAGCCCGCCGCTGTCGGCGAAGGAGCCGACCGCGAGGAGCAGCAGGGAGAGGGTGAGCAGGGCG
>NZ_JBHYVA010000294.1:0-6803 GCF_042750055.1 Streptomyces sp. NPDC059456 | reverse complement strand
GATTATAAACAGTCATTTTGCGGTCGCCTGCCTTTTTTTTTTATACCTCGCGGGCGGTCGGGGGGGGCAATGCCGTAATGGGGGAGCCCCACGGGGCGGCGGGGGCCGGCCGGCCGGCGATGCCGTGAGCGGCGATCTCGCCTTCGAGCAGGGCCAGTTGGGCGCCGCCGATGCCGCCGGTCTCGCCCGCGGACCAGATCCCCGGGACGGAGGTCTGCTGTGCGTCGTCCAGCACCAGCGCGACGGTGCCGTCGGCGGCGCGGCGCGTGGCGCAGCCCAGGCCGGTCGCCGGCTCCAGCTGGGGCACGAGCCCGTGACCGACGGCGACGGCGTCACAGGGGATCCTGCGGGCCGTGCCGGGCACGGGCCGCCAGTCCCGGTCGAGGCGGGCCACGGTGACGGCCTCCACCCGGTCGGTGCCGTGGGCTTCGGTCACGGCGTGCCGGGTGAGCAGCCGGATGTGCCGGCGCAGCAGGGCGCTGCCGTACGTGGCGGCCTCGGCGAGCTTGCCGGGGTTGCGCAGCAGGGCCGGGACATGGCCGGCGTAGCCGGTGTACGCGGCGGCTTCGACGACGGCCGGCACCCGGGCCCCGGCGGCCGCGAGGGACCCGGCGACGGCGAGCAGCAGCGGCCCGCTCCCGGCGACGACGACCCGTCTGCCCGGCAGGACGAGCCCGCCCTTGAGCATGGCCTGCGCCCCGCCGGCCCCGACGACGCCGGGCAGGGTCCAGCCGGGGAAGGGCAGTTGCCGTTCGTGGGAGCCGGTGGCGAGGAGCACGGCCCGGGCTTGCAGGGTCGCCGCGGCCTCCTCGGGGCCGGCGACGGCGTGCAGGGTCCAGGCCCTGCCGCCGGCGGCGGCGGTTCCGTGCGGGACCACGGTCCAGACGTGGTGGCCCGCCAGGTGGGCGATCCGGCCGGCCGCCACGTGGGCGCGCAGGGCGGCTTCGCGCGCGGCGAAGGCGGCCCACCCGTGGTGCAGGGCTTCGGGCCGGGCGGCCCCGAGACCCGGCGCGGGGTGGCGGTAGTACTGGCCGCCGGGGCGCTCCCCCGCGTCCAGGAGGACGACCCGCAGGCCGAGCCCCGCGGCCGTGACGGCGGCGGCGAGCCCGGCGGGGCCCGCGCCGACGACCGCGAGGTCGGGCAGGACCGCGTCAGACGCCGAGCTCGGCATGGCCGGTTCCCTCCTGGGTGGTGACGCAGTCCCCGGGACGGGCCGGGACGAGGCAGGCGCGCTGGTTCGGGCGCCCGTTGACGGTGACGAGGCAGTCGTAGCAGCTGCCGATCCCGCAGAACGCCCCGCGGGGGGCGCCGCCCTGACGGGTGGTCCGCCAGGCGAGGATCCCGGCGCCCCACAGCACGGCGGCGATGCTCTGCCCGGCCTGGGCGGTGAGCTCCCGCCCGTCGAAGCGCAGCACGTACGTGGCGGTGGGCGCACCGCCGACGAGGGTGCGCGGGGTCCGGCTCATCGGCGGTTCTCCTTCGCGGTGGAGCACGTCGGCCCGTCCGGCGTGCGGGGACCGGTGTCGGGGGCGGTCACGCGGTGGCCTCCGGGAAGCGGTCGGGGCGGAACGGGTCGAGCGGCAGGGCGGACGGCGCGCCCGTCAGGGCGGCGGCGATCAGCAGGCCCGTGGCCGGCGCCAGGCCGATGCCCGCGCCCTCGTGGCCGCAGGCGTGCAGCAGTCCCGGGACCCGGGGGTCCGGGCCGATCGCCGGGAGGTGGTCGGGCAGGTACGGCCGGAAACCGTGGTAGGTCCGCAGCACGCGCACGTCCCGCAGGACGGGGAACAGCGCGGCCGCCTGCACCGCGAGGCGCCGCAGGGCCTCCACCGACAGGGAGCGGTCGAAGCCGACCCGCTCCCGGGTCGCCCCGATCAGCACCGGCCCCGACGGGGTGCCCTCGACCACCGCCGAGGACTGCAGGGCCGCCGATCCGCTGGCGACGTCCGCGATGTAGTCGGCGGCGTAGACCTTGTGCCGGACCACCCTCGGCAGCGGTTCCGTCACCAGCACGAACCCGCGGCGCGGGAGCACCGGGAGGGACGCGCCGGCCAGTTCCGCGATGCGGCCGCCCCAGGTGCCGGCCGCGTTCACGACCGCGGGGGCGTGCAGTTCGCGGCGCGGGGTCCGCACCCCGCGCACCGCGCCCGGCCCGCCGGGCGACCGGAGGATCGCGGTCACCTCCTCGCCGAGGTACGCCCGCGCCCCCGAGGCGGCCAGCAGCCGGGCCGCGGCCTGGGCCGGCTGGACCTGGGCGTCCTGCGGGTAGAGGAATCCGCCCGCCGGGCCCGGGGCCAGATGGGGCTCCAGGGTGCGGAGGTCGTCGACCCCCGCCTCGACGGCTTCGACCCCGGCCGCGCGCTGGCCTGCGGCGAAATCGCGCAACGCCTTGAGCGAAGCCTCGTCCGGGGCGACGACGAGCCCGCCCTTGGCCTCGTACTCGATCTCCTGCGGGAGGACGGCGGCGAGTTCGCGCCACAGGCCGGCCGACAGCAGGGCCAGGTCGAGCTCCGGTCCCGCCTCCTTGTCGGAGACGAGCAGGTTGCCTTCCCCGGCTCCCGTCGTGCCGCCCGCGACGGGGCCGCGGTCGACGACGGCCACGGAGAGTCCGGAGCGGGCCGCGTAGTACGCGACCGCGGCGCCGACGACGCCGGCGCCGATGACCACGACGTCCAGGAAGTGTCTATGGGGCACGGCAGTAATATGTCACATTCTTTAGTCGGTGCCCAGGTGCTCCGAGGCACGTCCGGCCGGTTCCGCGGGCGGGTTCGCGGGCGGGTTCGCGGGCGGGTTCGCGGGCCGGTCCCTCCCCCCGTTCGGAAGGGACCGGCCCGGCCGCCGGATCAGCTGCGCAGCGGGCCCTCACAGCTGTAACCCGACGTCCCCGCCCTGTGGTCGGTCCAGATCTCCACCGGGCCGAAGGAACAGTTCATGTCGGCCAGGTTGTTGGAGGCCGCGCCCGCCCGGTCGAGGATGAAGTAGTCCACCGTCTCCGACATGTCCTTGAAGTTCTGGTCGTCGCTGCGCCAGTTCTTCAGGTTCGCGGTGATCCGGCCCGTACAGGTGAACCGGCGCTTGCCCGGGTCCCCGTTCTCCACGCAGTCCGGGGTGTTGTACGTGGCCGCCGCGAAGGAGGACTTCACGTTCGCGAGCGCGGAGTCACGCAGCCTGTCGTTGGCCGTGAAGACCGTGTTCGGCACGTAGAGCTGGTCGACCTTGGCGATCTGCGCGTCCAGGAAGCGGTCGTAGTCGCGCTGGAGATAGGTGTCCGCGCCCGTCCGGTGGCGCCAGGCGTCGTACCCGGCGACGTCGTTGGCCCGCAGGTGGGTGTACATCTCGCGCAGCAGCGAGGGCTTCTCGGTCCACAGGAACTCGAAGAAGGTGCCCGCGTAGTTGTAGAAGCGGAAGCCGTCGCCCTCGTACGTGGCGTTCAGCAGCTGCTCGACCGACATGCGCGGGCCGCCGCCGGCGGTGTCGCTGATGATGCCCTTGACCAGGGACTTGCGGACGGCGATGCCGTTGTCGCGGGTGGCGCCGTCGAAGAACTCGGCGGTGCCCTCGTCCATGGCGGTGGTGCGGTCGCCCTCGTACCAGGGACCCTCGCCGAAGAACCCGGGGACGGCGAAGCGGCCGTTGAGGTAGTGCGTGTACTCGTGCCGGAAGAGCTCTTCGAGGGTCAGGGAGGAGTCCTGCGGGACGCGGCGCTGGTAGGTGTAGAAGGTGGCGCCGTTCTCGATGTACATGCCGCCGTTCTCGGTGCCGTAGCCGTACAGCATCGTCTGGTAGGTCACGTAGTCGGCGCGGGAGGCGTACAGCACGATGTTCAGCGTGGTGTTGGGGTCGCCGGCCAGCGGCTGGTCGGTCCCGATGACCCGGTGGAACTGGGTCTTGACCTGCTTGCTCGCGTAGTAGAGCTGGTCGACGGTGGCCTGGTCCAGGGCCGTGCGGACCTTGATGGCGCCGTTGTCGTAGCTGTAGGTGTTCGGGAAGAGCATCTTCTCGATGTCCTCCTTGCACACCCCGTACTGCTTGCACGCGTTGTAGGTGTTCAGCCAGGAGACGACCTTCGCCCAGGGCTCGCTGCCCGTGCCCCACGCGGCCCTGACCGGCTCCAGGAGGGAACCGAGGTCGGCGGCGATCTGGTCCTGGAGGCCCTCGACCTGGCCGAAGCGGCCGTACTCGCCCAGCGCGTCGCGGACCACCCACGCGTTGGCGGTGCCCTTGAGGTGGGTGTACCCGGAGAAGGCCTTGAAGGCGGCCCGGTAGGCGGGGTCGGCCTTCGCCGCGGCGTGGAAGGCGGCGTCCTGGTTGCCCGGGTACACGCCGAGGTAGTTGACGGTGAGGGCGGCGAGGGCCGCACCGCCCCAGTTCGCGTCCCCGCTGGTCGCGGGGTGCGAGGCGTCCAGGGTGGCCAGGACCTTCTTGATCAGCCCGAGCTGGGTCTGGCGCATGCCCGGGCCGGTGGCGTAGAGGGCCTCGCGCAGCGTCCGGGCGTTGGAGGCGGTGGCGTCGAAGGTGCGTGCGGCGTTGCCGAAGTCCGTGACGGCCCGGCTCATGGCGTCGGCGGTCGCGGCGTCGGTGAGGTCGATCTCGGAGCGCGAGAAGTCGTGGTAGATGGCCGCGTGCAGGAAGGTGAACATCTCCTCCAGGTGCGAGGAGCCCCGGCCGTCGTGGGCGGCGGCCAGGCCGGATATCCGGCGGGAGACGGCCTGGACGTGCGCGTCGGACATGACGGGCGCCAGCCGGGCGTCCCAGGTCCAGATCAGCCCGCGCAGACAGCCGTCGGCGGCGACGGCGGGGTCGGCCAGGAAGTCGGCCAACTGCTCGGGGCTGAGGCCCGTGATCCCGTCGAGGGTGCAGGGGACGCCCGCGGCGACGCTCCGTGCGGTGGGCGCGGCCTGGGCGGCGGCCTCACGGCTCTTCTCGGTGCGTTCGGTGAGGCGCGCGGCCGGGGCCGCGGCGGGCGCCGCCCCGGGGACGCGGCCGTCGGCGGCCAGGCCGCCGGGTGCCTGGGCCGTCGCGGGCTTGGCCTGCCGGGGCGCGGCGAGGTGGTCGACCTCGTCGAACGGGTTCGCGCCGGGCGCACCGGAGGTGAAGGTGCCGGGCGCGGCGGCGCGGGCGGGTGCGGCCGCGGGGGCCCGGTCTGCGGTCTGGGACACGGCCTGGCCGGCGGAGGCGAGCAGCGTCACCGCGACGGCGGCGGAGAGGAGGGACGTACGCACAGCTCTGTGCTGGGACACCAAAAGCTCCTGGCTGGGAGAGGAGGTGGGGGAAGTGGTGCGTGAACTGACCTGCGTCACGCGGCGTTTGACGGGGATTCACGTGCCGCGGTGTGAGCTGTAACATAGTAATGTGAAATTGCACTGACAAGACCTGTGCGCCCACCAGTTCGCATCTTTCTCGAGGGAGCCCTCATGACCGATACCCCCTCCCCCGCCACGGGCCCGGCTTCCCGCCTCAACATCGGCAGCCACGACCTGCCCGTGTCACCGGAGTTGTCCCGTTTCATGGCGGCCGACTGGGCGCCGTCCCCCCTCCCCGACGCCGCGCGGGTCTCCGCGCACGCGCTCACCCCGGCCCGGCGCGCCCGGCTCTCGGCGCGCTTCCCGGGCGAGCGGCTCCTCGTCCCGGCCGGCGAGCTCAAGGTCCGCTCCAACGACTGCGACCACCGCTTCCGCCCGCACAGCGCGTACGCCTGGCTGACCGGGCTGACGGGCGAGGACCAGGTGGGCCACGTCCTGGTGCTGGAGCCCTCGGGCCCGCACGGCCACGAGCCCGTCCTGTACCTGCGCCCCCGCTCCCCGCGCGCGGACGGCAACGAGGAGTTCTACCGCGACCGCCGGTACGGGGAGTTCTGGGTCGGCCGCCGCCCCGACCTGGCCGAGGCGGAGCGCCTGACCGGCCTGCGCTGCGCGCACCTGGACGCGCTCGGCTCGCCGACGGGCCGCAACGCCGCCACCGACGCGGAACTGGCGGCCGCCCTGTCCGAGTTGCGGCTGGTGAAGGACGCCTGGGAGGTCGGCCAGCTCCAGCTCGCCGTCGACCACACGACCGCGGGGTTCGAGGACGTCGTACGGGCGCTGCCGCGCGCCCTGGCGCACCCGCGCGGCGAACGCTGGATCGAGGGGGTGTTCGGCCTGCGCGCCCGGGCGGAGGGCAACGGCACCGGGTACGACACGATCGCGGCGTCGGGTGCGCACGCGTGCGTCCTGCACTGGATTCGCAACGACGGCCCGCTCGACCGCGGCGATCTGCTGCTGCTGGACGCGGGCGTGGAGACCGACAGCCTCTACACGGCGGACATCACGCGCACCCTCCCGCTGTCGGGACGCTTCTCCCCCGTCCAGCGGCAGGTGTACGAACTGGTGCTGGCGGCGCAGGAGGCGGGCATGGCCGCACTGCGGCCGGGCGCGAGCTTCCGGGACTTCCACCGGGCCGGGATGCGGGTGATCGCGGAGGGCCTGGCGGAGTGGGGCGTCCTGAAGGACGCGCGCGGCGATCTGCACCGGCGGTACACGTTGTGCAGCAGCGGGCACATGCTGGGCCTGGACGTCCACGACTGCGCGAAGGCGCGCGCGGAGACCTACCTGGACGGGGTCCTGGAGGAGGGGCAGGTCCTGACGGTCGAGCCCGGCCTCTACCTCCAGCCGGACGACGAGACCCTGCCGCCCGAGCTGCGGGGCATCGGCGTCCGCATCGAGGACGACATCCTGGACACCGAGGCCGGCAACCGTAACCTGTGGGCCGGGCGCCCCCGCGCCTCGGCCGACGTCGAGGCCTGGATGGCGCGCCTCAAGGGCTGATGC
>NZ_JBHYVA010000293.1:3443-9731 GCF_042750055.1 Streptomyces sp. NPDC059456 | reverse complement strand
GGGGGGGGGGGGGGGGTGGGGGGGGGGGGGGGGGGGGGGGGGGGGGGGGGGGGGGGGGGGGGGGGGGGGGGGGGGGGGGGGGTGGGGGTGGGGGGGTGGGGGGGGGGGGGGCGCTTCAGCCGCGCGGGAGGGTGGCCACCACCGTGTACGAGTCCTGCGTGCGCGTCGCCGTCAGGGTTCCGCCCAGGCTGCGCACGCGCTCGGACATGCTCGCCGTGCCCGAACCCGCCGAGACGGGGGCCCGCTCCGGGGTGCGCACCGCCAGGCCGTTGCTGACGGCGATCCGCAGCTGCGGGCCGTCCGCCTCGATCGACACGTCGATGGTCTGCCCGCAGGCGTGCTTGGCCGCGTTGGTCAGGCATTCCTGCACCACCCGGTAAACCGCGGCCTGACGCAGCGGCGACAGCCCGTGCACCTGCGGATCCAGGGTCAGCCGGACGGGGGAACCGGCCCGGCCGCTCTCCTCCGCCAGGGCCGGCAGACCGTCCACCCCCGGGGTCGAAGCCCGTTCCCCGCGCTGCACGATGATCTCGTTGAGCACCAGATGGGCCCGGCGCGCGGTGTCGGCCAGCTCCTCGAAGTCCTTCGCGTGCGCCGTCTCCCGCGCCCGCACCGACAGCACTTCGGAGCGCACCGTCAGCAGCGTCAGCTCCCGGCCGACGAAGTCGTGGACGTCGCGGGCGACCGAGGTGCGCTCCTGCTGGACCGCCTGCAGGACGGCCGCCTCGGCGCGCCGGGCGGCCAGCTCGCGCACCAGGTCGTGCCGGTAGGCGGCGATGCCGACGGCCGAGGCGAGGACCCCGATCGGCACGACGAGGCCGAGGAAGGAGCTGAGGGTCGCGGCGTGCGGCTCGGGCCAGCCGGGGACGCTGAAGACGATCAGCGCGAAGGCGACGTACCCCAGGGTGGCCAGGACCGCGGGGCGGCGCCCCCGGAAGCGGCCGACCGAGTAGAGCGCGAACTGAATCAGCGTCAGTTCGTGCAGCCAGCCGATGAACAGGAGCGCGGTCACGTACGAGACCCAGGGCGACCGGCGGCGCACCACCAGGCCGGAGCATCCGGCGGCGAGGACGACGGCGGCCATCGGGCCGCTGAGCGAGTTGTCCGCGGCGGCCAGACCGGGCAGGTCCAGCGCCATCAGCCCCAGGCAACTCAGTGCGGTGAGCACGTCAAGCGCCCGGGGTGATCCGGCCCAGCTCTCGCCGAGCCGGCGGCCGGCGGCCGCGGCCCGGTGGAGCGCCGAGGCGACGGGCGGGACGTACATGCCTTCCATCATCCGTGCTCACCGGGGGGTATCGGATCAGCCAACCAGGCCGAAAACGTGATGTCCGACACGCCAGGACAACTCGGGACAACCTCACGCCTCGGCCCCCGGGCAAGGTGCTCGGGGGCCGAGGGCTCAGCGCACGTACGCGCTACTCGTACGCGTTACGCGGCGGGCAGGGTCTCCAGCTGGGCCTGGATGCGGGCGATGTCCGCCTCCGCCTTGGCCAGCCGGCCCTTGATCTTGTCCACGACGTTGTCGGGGGCCTTGGCCAGGAAGGCCTCGTTCCCGAGCTTCGCCTCGGCCTGCTGCTTCTCCTTCTCGGCGGCGCCGAGGTCCTTCGTGAGGCGCTTGCGCTCGGCGGCCACGTCGATGGTGCCCGACAGGTCGAGTGCGACGGTGGCGCCGGCGACCGGAAGGGTCGCGGTGGCGCTGAACTCGTCGCCCTCCGGCTGGAGGCGCAGCACCTGGCGGATGGCCGCCTCGTGCGCGGCCAGCGCGGTGCCGGACAGGTCCAGGCGGGCCGGGACCTTCTGCTTGTCGTCGAGACCCTGCTCCTTGCGGAACCGGCGGACCTCGCGGACGAGCGCCTGGACGCCCTCGATCTCGGCCTCGGCGGCGTCGTCGCGGAAGCCCGAGTCGTTCGGCCAGTCGGCGATCACGAGGGACTCGCCGCCCGTCAGCGTGGTCCACAGCGTCTCGGTGACGAACGGGACCACCGGGTGCAGCAGCCGCAGCATGACGTCGATGACCTCGCCGAGGACCCGGCTGGAGACCTTGGCCTGCTCGCCGCCCGCGAAGAACGTCGTCTTCGACAGCTCGACGTACCAGTCGAAGACCTCGTCCCACGCGAAGTGGTACAGCGCCTCGCTGAGCTTCGAGAACTGGAAGTCCTCGTAGTACGCGTCGACCTGAGCGACCGTCTTGTTCAGACGGGACAGGATCCAGCGGTCGGTGGCGGACAGCTGCTCGGCCGGGGGCAGTTCGCCCTCGATCGTGGCGCCGTTCATCAGCGCGAAGCGCGTGGCGTTCCAGATCTTGTTGGCGAACTTGCTGGAGGCCTGGACCCAGTCCTCGCCGATCGGCACGTCGGTGCCCGGGTTGGCGCCCTTGGCCAGGGTGAAGCGGACGGCGTCGGAGCCGTACTTGTCCATCCAGTCCAGCGGGTCGACGACGTTGCCGAAGGACTTCGACATCTTCTTGCCGCGCTCGTCGCGGACCAGGCCGGTCAGCGCGATCGTCTTGAACGGCGCCTCGCCGTCCATGGCGTACAGGCCGAACATCATCATCCGGGCGACCCAGAAGAAGATGATGTCGTGGCCGGTGACCAGGACGTCGGTGGAGTAGAACTTCGCCAGGTCCGGGGTCTTCTCCGGCCAGCCGAGCGTGGAGAACGGCCAGAGGCCGGAGGAGAACCAGGTGTCGAGGACGTCGGTGTCCTGGTGCCAGCCCTCGCCGGTGGGCGCCTCGTCGTCCGGGCCGACGCAGACGATCTCGCCGTCCGGGCCGTACCAGACCGGGATCCGGTGGCCCCACCACAGCTGGCGCGAGATGCACCAGTCGTTGAGGTTGTCGACCCAGTCGAAGTAGCGCTTCGACATCTCCTCGGGGTGGATCGAGACCCGGCCGTCGCGGACGGCGTCGCCGGCGGCCTTGGCCAGCGTCTCGACCTTGACCCACCACTGCAGCGACAGGCGCGGCTCGACGGTGGTGGAACAGCGCGAGCAGTGCCCGACGGAGTGCAGGTACGGGCGCTTCTCGGCGACGATCCGGCCCTGCTCGCGCAGCGCACCGACGACCGCGGAGCGGGCCTCGAAGCGGTCCAGGCCGAGGAAGGGGCCGTGGACGGTGATGTTGCCGTGCTCGTCCATGATCGTCATGGAGGGCAGGTCGTGGCGCTGGCCGATCGCGAAGTCGTTCGGGTCGTGTGCCGGGGTCACCTTGACGCAGCCGGTGCCGAACTCGGGGTCGACGTGCGTGTCCGCGACGACCGGGATGGAGCGGTCGGTGAGCGGCAGCTTGATGAGCTTGCCGACCAGGTGCTTGTAGCGCTCGTCGTCCGGGTGGACGGCGACGGCCGTGTCACCGAGCATCGTCTCGGCGCGGGTCGTGGCGACGACCAGGGTGTCCTCGCCCTCGCCGTACTTGATCGAGACGAGCTCGCCCGCGTCCTCCTGGTACTCCACCTCGATGTCGGAGATGGCCGTCAGACAGCGGGGGCACCAGTTGATGATGCGCTCGGCGCGGTAGATCAGCTCGTCGTCGTAGAGCTTCTTGAAGATCGTCTGGACGGCCTTGGACAGGCCCTCGTCCATGGTGAACCGCTCACGGGACCAGTCGACGCCGTCGCCGAGGCGGCGCATCTGGCCGAGGATCTTGCCGCCGTACTCTTCCTTCCACTGCCAGACCCGCTCGACGAACTCCTCGCGGCCCAGGTCGTGGCGGGACTTGCCCTCCTCGGCGAGCTGCTGCTCGACCTTGTTCTGGGTGGCGATGCCGGCGTGGTCCATGCCGGGCAGCCACAGCGACTCGTAGCCCTGCATCCGCTTGCGGCGGGTCAGGGCGTCCATGAGCGTGTGCTGGAAGGCGTGCCCCAGGTGCAGGGAGCCGGTGACGTTCGGCGGCGGGATGACGATGGTGTACGCGGGCTTCTCGCTCGCGGGATCCGCCGTGAAGTACCCACGCTCTACCCAGCGCTCGTAGAGCTTCCCCTCTACCTCGGCCGGAGCGTACGCGGTCGGCAGTTCGGAGTTGGGGCTGCTGGGTGTCTGCGTGTTCTCGGTCACGAGGCACAGGATACGGGCGGTCCCGCCTCCGTTACGAATCCATACCACACCCGCCCGCTCGTTGACCTGCCCATGACGATCGGGCTCACTGTGACCATGAACGACATCACCGGGCGGGCCGCACCGGGCCCCGCCGCCCCGCCGAGGAACAAGCGTGTGCTCAAGACGGCCGGGACGGTGCTCGGCCTCGCGGCGGGCGTGGTGCTGGGGCGGGTGGCCATGAACGCCGTGCTCGGCGACGGAGACGGCGCCGCCGCGGACGCGGGCCGCTACCGGCTGGCGGCGCCGGACACCTTCCAGGGCCTGACGCTCCAGGACTCCGGTCCGCGCGTCGAGGCCGTCAAGAGCGGCCAGGGGCCGGCGAAGCCGGGCACGACCAACGTCGCCGTCGTGTACGCCGACCCGTCGGGCAGCGCCCATCTGGTGATCAGCGGCGCGTACGGCCGGTTCGGCGACCAGGACCCGGGCGCGGCACTGACCCGCACCCTCCAGGACATGGGGAAGGTCACGGGGATCACGACGCAGGAGGCCGGCACCCCGGCGGGCGGCGCCATGCGCTGCGGCACGCTCGACGTGGGCTCCGGCGCGGGGACGCTGCCGCTGTGCATGTGGGCCGATCACAGCACGCTGGTGACGGTCACCGTCCCGATCGAGAACCAGCCCGTGGCGATGGACGCGCTCGCGTCGCAGGCCCGGGCGCTGCGGGGTGCGATGGAGGTCCCGGCGGCGTCGTAGTTCCGTAACGCCTGGGCCCCCGGCGGCCGGAGCTGCACGGACTTCGGCCAAGATATGAGGAACATAAGAAAGTCCTAAAGGGGGACACGGGTATGAGTTACAACCAGCCGGGACCGTACGGACAGCAGCCGCAGCCGGGACCGTATGGCGGTCAGCCGCCCCAGCAGCCCGGTCCGTACGGGCAGCCCGCCCCGCAGCCCGGCTACGGCTACCCGCAGCAGCAGCCCCCGCAGGGCTACCCCCAGCAGCCGCAGCCGCAGCCGGGCTACGGCTACCAGCAGCCGGGCATGCCGCCGCAGCAGCCCCCGTACGGCATGCAGCCGCCGAAGAAGTCGAAGGCGGGCGTGGTGATCGCGGTCATCGTCGCGGTCGCGGCGATCGGCGGCGCCGGCTGGTACTTCACCAAGGGCGCCGGCGCCTCGGGCTCGGTCTCCTCCGCCACGAAGGGCTACAAGCTGAGCTACCCGGCTTCGGTCGACAGTTACGCGAAGAACGAAGACGCGGTGGGCGCCGCAAAGAGCGACACTCCGCTCACGGGCGAGCAGAAGACCAAGGCCGAGGCCATCGGCATCAAGGACCCGCACCAGTCCAGCCAGCAGTACGTGAGCGGCCCCAAGGGCAAGGCCAAGCAGATGACCGCGAGCGGTTTCTGGGGGCAGATCGACGACCCGGAGAAGGCTCTCGACGGGTACTTCAACTCGATCGGCGCACCCAATCCGGAGACCGACAAGCTCGGCCTTAAGTACGAAAAGGTCGGCTCCCCCAAGGCGTTCACGCCGGACGGGTTCAATGGCGCCGTCATGAAGTGCGTCGAGGTCAAGATGACCGCGACGAAGTCCACCAAGCCCGGCGAGCCCAACTCGATCGTGGTCCCCACCTGCGCCTGGAGCGACTACTCGACGCTCGGCGCGGTCAACCACATGGACCAGACCACGATCCTGACCGGCGGCAGCCAGGGCACCCTGGAGGACGTCTCGAAGCTGGCGGCGAAGCTCTACAACACGTCGCGCACCAAGGTCTGATCAGACCACTGCCCGGCGCGGGGCAGGTCCCCGCGCCGGACCGGGATTCACGCACCTGCCAGACCACACGCCCTCTGCGCCTGGTCGGCCCGCACCCCGATGTTCAGCAGATAGCTGAGACAGCTGCCGTAGGCGATCGGTGAGGAATGGGCCCCTGTTTCACAGCCCGACTCAATCTTGGGGCCGACCTTGTAGCCCTCCTCATGCAGGTAGTACTGACAGTCGCCTTGATCGGCCGAGGCGGGCGAAGCCGCCATGAGCGGCAGGGCAGCCGCGGCGAACGCCGCGACCACAACGCCGACTGCGCGCTTCTTCATCTTCACGTCTCGCACCCTTTCGACAAAACGTTCGAGACAAAGTTGATCAAGAAGGCGCCGGTCGCACCAGTCACCTCGGACCCGACGTCCGATGAACGGTCGAGATGGTCCAGAAATAGAGGAGGGGCGCCCCCCCTGCACCGCGGCCCCCACCCGCGGAGTGC
>NZ_JBHYVA010000293.1:380-3433 GCF_042750055.1 Streptomyces sp. NPDC059456 | reverse complement strand
GCTCGCTGGTGTCCGCCGAGACATACCACCCCGCCGCGCCCCCCGCGCGGCGCCGCCCCCCCCCCTCCTCGTGTGTGCGTCGGGGGTCGGCTACGCCGACTTCTCCTGCGGGCCCTGGTCCTTCGGGACGATGCGGGGGACCAGCGTCGGGTTGACGTTCGAGCGGACGACGTCCGCCGTGATGACCACGCGGGCCACGTCCTTGCGGGACGGGACCTCGTACATCACCGACATGAGGACCTCCTCCATGATGGCGCGCAGACCGCGCGCGCCCGTCTGGCGGAGGATGGCCTGGTCCGCGATGGCCTCCAGCGCCTCGCGCTCGAAGTCCAGCTCCACGCCGTCGAGTTCGAAGAGCCGCTGGTACTGCTTCACCAGGGCGTTGCGCGGCTCGACCAGGATCTGCAGCAGCGCCTCGCGGTCCAGGTTGTGGACCGAGGTGATGACGGGCAGACGGCCGATGAACTCCGGGATCATCCCGAACTTCACCAGGTCCTCCGGCATGACCTCCTGGAACTGGTCGCTCGCCTCGATCTCGCGCTTCGAGCGGATCGTCGCCCCGAAGCCGATGCCCTTGGCGCCCGCGCGCGACTCGATGATCTTCTCCAGGCCGGCGAAGGCGCCGCCCACGATGAAGAGCACGTTCGTCGTGTCGATCTGGATGAACTCCTGGTGCGGGTGCTTGCGGCCGCCCTGCGGCGGGACCGAGGCCGTCGTCCCTTCCAGGATCTTCAGCAGGGCCTGCTGCACGCCCTCGCCGCTGACGTCGCGCGTGATCGACGGGTTCTCGCTCTTGCGGGCGACCTTGTCGATCTCGTCGATGTAGATGATCCCGGTCTCGGCCTTCTTGACGTCGTAGTCGGCCGCCTGGATCAGCTTGAGCAGGATGTTCTCGACGTCCTCGCCCACGTACCCGGCCTCCGTCAGCGCCGTCGCGTCGGCGATGGCGAACGGGACGTTGAGCATGCGCGCGAGCGTCTGGGCGAGCAGCGTCTTGCCGGAGCCGGTCGGGCCCAGCAGCAGGATGTTGGACTTCGCGAGCTCGATCGCGTCGTCCCGGCCCTGCGCGCCGCCGTTCTCGCCGGCCTGGACGCGCTTGTAGTGGTTGTAGACCGCCACCGAGAGGGCCTTCTTCGCCGGCTCCTGGCCGACGACGTAGCTCTCCAGGAACTCGTAGATCTCACGAGGCTTGGGGAGTTCCTCCCACCGGACCTCGGAGGTCTCCGCGAGCTCCTCCTCGATGATCTCGTTGCAGAGGTCGATGCACTCGTCGCAGATGTACACACCGGGTCCTGCGATGAGCTTCTTCACCTGCTTCTGGCTCTTTCCGCAGAACGAGCACTTGAGCAGGTCGCCGCCGTCACCGATGCGTGCCACGAGGTGCTTCCCCTTCGCCTGGGAGACGCCTGGTTCAGCGCTCCTGGTGCCTCATATCCGACGGTACCTTGCCGGGGGCCCCGTACGGGGCCCCCTTGACGTGGTTCACATCGCCGAATGTGACGACGTGCCCACGCCAACTGGCGGCAAGGGTCAGTGGGAGTTCTTGCGGGTCGAGACGATCTGGTCGATCAGGCCGTACGCGAGCGCGTCCTCGGCCGTCAGGATCTTGTCGCGCTCGATGTCCTCGCGGATCTTCTCGATCGGCGTGGTGGAGTGCTTGGCCAGCATGGTCTCCAGCTGGTCGCGCATGCGCAGGATCTCGTTGGCCGCGATCTCCAGGTCGGAGAGCTGCTCGCGGCCGGTGCCGCCGGACGGCTGGTGGATCAGCACGCGGGCGTTCGGCAGCGCCATGCGCTTGCCGGGCGTGCCGGCCGCCAGCAGGACCGCGGCGGCGGAGGCCGCCTGGCCCATGCAGACCGTCTGGATGTCCGGCTTCACGAACTGCATCGTGTCGTAGATGGCCGTCAGCGCGGTGAAGGAGCCACCGGGGCTGTTGATGTAGATCGAAATGTCGCGGTCCGGGTCCATCGACTCCAGGCACAGCAGCTGCGCCATGACGTCGTTGGCGGAGGCGTCGTCGATCTGCACGCCGAGGAAGATCACGCGCTCCTCGAAGAGCTTCGCGTACGGGTCGTACTCGCGCACGCCCTGCGAGGTGCGCTCGACGAAGCGCGGGACGACGTACCGGTTGTCCACCTGCGGGCCGGTGTAGAGGCCGCTCGCGGGAGAGAGGTTGTTCATGTGCATCTGGGTGTTCACCATCCTGGTGGCGTTCTGCGGGCTGGGGCTTGCCGGGTGCGGGCGGGCGTACGGGTCCTCGTACGAGGACCCGCGCGCCGGGGCCGGGATCAGGCCCCGGTGCCGCCGCCGCCCGGGACCAGCGACGCGGCGGAGATGATCTCGTCGATGAGGCCGTACTCCTTGGCCTCCTCCGCGGTGAACCAGCGGTCGCGGTCGCCGTCGCGGATGATCGCCTCCACGGTCTGGCCGGAGTGGTGGGCGGTGATCTCGGCCATGCGCTGCTTGGTGCGCAGCAGGTACTGGGCCTGGATCTTGATGTCAGAGGCGGTGCCGCCGATGCCGGCGGAACCCTGGTGCATCAGGATGTCGGTGTTCGGGAGCGCGAAGCGCTTGCCCGGGGCGCCGCCGGTGAGCAGGAACTGGCCCATGGAGGCCGCCATGCCCATGCCGATGGTGACGACGTCGTTCGGGATGTACTGCATGGTGTCGTAGACCGCCATGCCCGCCGTCACCGAGCCGCCCGGGCTGTTGATGTACAGGTAGATGTCCTTCTCCGGCTCCGCGGCCAGGAGGAGGAGCTGCGCCGTGATCTTGTTCGCGATGTCGTCGTCGACCTGCTGGCCGAGGAAGATGATGCGCTCGCCGAGCAGCCGGTTGTAGACATGGTCGCCGAGGCCGCCACCGATGGACGGCTCACCCGCGGCGTAAGGCTTCAGATTCGTCACGTATCCACCTGCTCGTCTCCGACGGCCACATGCCGTCTCAGCGTCTCGTTCTGGGGCGCGGACCGGTGGGGGGGCGCGGGCGGCGGCGGCCGGGTGATCCCCTGCCCTCGGATTGATTGTCACAAAAGCGCAGGTCGGTCAAAGCCA
>NZ_JBHYVA010000293.1:0-370 GCF_042750055.1 Streptomyces sp. NPDC059456 | reverse complement strand
CCGCGCACCCCCTCTCTCCGGCGCGTGGGGGGGGGGCGCGCGCCCGCGGCCCCCCCCCCCCCCGCCGGCGTCCGGGTACTCCCGTGCCCTCGTATTCATGGACCCTAACGCGCAGGTCGGACAACGCCATCCCGCTTCCCGAACTGTTCGCTCGGAGCGCAAGGTGCGCAGCCCTTGCGGAGGCGGGGCACGGGCCCCGTGCGGGCCGCGCGCGGACCGCCGGGAGGGACCCCGGTGCAGGCCCGCGCACCGGTACGCCGAAGGGCCCGTACGCGGCTGTGTACGGGCCCGTGGGGTTTGTGGTCAGCCGGTTGCCCGCGCGGCGGGACCCCGGGGGTTTATTTTGCTCTTAGGCGGGACCCCCGACGGC
>NZ_JBHYVA010000292.1:0-9743 GCF_042750055.1 Streptomyces sp. NPDC059456 | reverse complement strand
GCTGCGGACCGCCTCCGTGCACTCCCACGCCCGCGGCGGATCCGCGTCCGGCCCGCCCAGGACCACCGGCCCCGGCCCCGCCGACACCGCCTCGCTGCCCGCCAGCGTGCACACCACCTGCGACAGCGCCACCGGCGGCAGGTCCTCCGGCTTGCGGCTGATGCGTATCGTGCCCGCCGGGTCGTTCGCCCGCGCCGGGGCGACCGTCAGCCCTTCCGGGACGCCGGTCGTGAAGCCCGCGTCGCGCTCCTCCGCCGACGGGTCCCGTTCCAGCGCCTCCAGCAGCGCCTCGGCAACCAGCACCACGGGGTCCTTCACCGGCTTCTTCTCCGGTACCGGCACCACCCGCTCCACGCCGACCAGCTGCGATCCGCACACCAGTTCCACCGTGGCCCGGAAACCCTGCACCCCGGTCTGCGGCACCGGCGTGTCGCACGACACCCGTGACGGCGCCGCGCCGACGTCCACCGGGACCGTCGTCGCCCTGATCCCGCACCCGGACACCAGGCCCGCCACGGCCAGCAGCACCAGTGCCCTACGCGTCCGCGTCACCGGCAATCACCTTCCCCACGTCCACCGGCAGCCTCAGCGTGAACAGCGCTCCGCCCCCCGGCCCGTTGGCCGCGCTGATGTCGCCGCCGTGGATGTGCGCGTTCTCCATCGCGATCGACAGGCCCAGTCCGCTGCCGTCCGACTTCGGCCGCGACGCGCTCGCCTTGTAGAACCGGTCGAAGACGTGCGGCAGCACTTCCTCCGGGATGCCCGGCCCGTTGTCCTGCACCGCGATCGACAGCCAGTCGCCCTCGACGACCACGGACACCCGCACCGGCGAGCCGCCGTGCTTGAGCGCGTTGCCGATCAGGTTGGCGAGGATGACGTCGAGGCGGCGAGGGTCGAGGCGGGCCACGATGCCCCGCTCCGCGTCCAGTTCGACCGCGTCGAGCCAGGCCCGCGCGTCGATGCACGCCGTCACCTGGTCGGCGACGTCCACGTCGTCCAGCACCAGCCGGGCCGTCCCCGCGTCGAAGCGGGTGACCTCCATCAGGTTCTCGACGAGGATGTTCAGCCGCCGCGTCTCGCTGACCACCAGGCCGACCGCCGGTGCGATCATCGGATCGAGGTCCTCGACCTCCTCCTCCAGCACCTCGGCGACCGCCGTCAGCGCCGTCAGCGGAGTGCGCAGCTCGTGCGACATGTCCGCGACGAAGCGCCGGCTGGCCTCCTCGCGGGCGCTCATGTCGGCGACCTTCTTCTCCAGCGCTTCCGCCGTCTTGTTGAACGTGTGCGACAGGTCGGCGAGTTCGTCGGTCCCCGACACGTCGAGCCGGTGGTCCAGCTCGCCCTCGCCGAGGCGCCGCGCCGCGTCCCCCAGCCGTTGTACGGGCTTGAGCACCGTCCGGGCCGCCGCCTGCGCCAGCAGCGCGGACCCGAGCAGCGCGAGGCCCGTGGCGATGGTCAGCGACCAGCCGAGCGCGTTCAGGTCGTCGCGCTCCTGCGCCAGGGACTTGTACATGTAGCCGGTCGGCCCGCCGCCCACGATCCGCGTCCCGCCGACCAGGTACGGGTTGCCGCGCGGCTTCGTGCGCTGCCAGTACATGTGGTACTCGGCGTCCGTCGCGGCCGTGGCCTTCTGCCGGTCGTTGACCGCGCGCTGGAGCGAGCCCGGTACGTCGTCCAGCCCGAAGGAGTCGGGACCGGCCGCGCCGAACACCTTGCGGCCGTCCTTGCGCTCGTCGACCAGCAGCACGCTGTAGCCGGGGCTGCTGCCCGCCATCAGCTCGGCGGTGCGCTGCATCTCCTCGGGCGTCGGGTCGGCGGGCAGCGCCGCGGCCCGGTTCTGCATCTCCTGGCGGAAGTCGCCGAGCGCCGCGTCCTGGGTGCGGGTGAGCACGGCCTCGCGGTTGAGCCAGTACGCGATGCCGGAGGCGGACACGGCGGCGACCAGCGCGACCAGCGAGAACACCATGAGGAGCCGCAGCCGCAGGCTGGTCCAGCGCCGGCCCGCGAACAGGGCTTTGATCACTGTGGCGAGTCCAGCCGGTAGCCGACACCCCGCACGGTCCGGATCAGGGTGGGCGAGGACGGCACTTCCTCGACCTTGGCGCGCAGCCGCTGTACGCAGGCGTCCACGAGCCGGGAGTCGCCGAGGTAGTCGTGCTCCCAGACCAGCCGCAGCAGCTGCTGGCGGGACAGGGCCTGCCCGGGCCGGCGGCTGAGTTCCAGCAGCAGCCGCAGTTCGGTCGGCGTCAGCTGGAGGTCCTCGCCGTTCTTCGTGACCGTCATCGCGGCCCGGTCGATGACCAGGGACCCGAAGACCGCGGAGTCGCTGGCCTCCCGCTCCCCGCGGCGCAGGACGGCCCGGATGCGGGCGTCGAGCACGCGGCCCTGGACGGGCTTGACGACGTAGTCGTCGGCGCCCGACTCCAGGCCCACGACGACATCGATGTCGTCGCTGCGGGCGGTCAGCAGGATGATCGGCAGCTGGTCGGTGCGGCGGATCCGCCGGCAGACCTCGAAACCGTCGATCCCGGGCAGCATGACGTCCAGCACGATCAGGTCCGGCCGCTGCTCGCGCAGCAGTTTCAGGCCGTCCTCGCCCGTCGCCGCAGTGGCCACACGGTGGCCCTGGCGGGACAGGGAGAGTTCGAGGGCCGTGCGGATGGCGTCGTCGTCCTCGATCAGCAACAGGAAAGGCACGGGCTCATTCTGTCCCATCGACCGTTGGGAGTTCGACCGTCGGGTCGAAGGGATCGCACGGGGACCGCTGTGACAGGCCTGTGACAGTCGGCGGACACCCCGGTTAAGTCGGCCGGGCAGTCTTCTACCAACGCAACAGAGCGGGATCCGAAGCAGACAGACTCCACGACGGGGGGCGCGAGATGAACACGCTGCACAGCACCAGCACCAGCGCGGTTGTCACGCGGCTGCACGATGTGAACCGCCGGGCAGGTGTCCGTTCGGTGACGGTCGCCCGTCCGCGGCCGGCGCACACGGTGGCCATCGACGCGAACACGTACCGGTCTTCCGTTCCGGCACAGCCCGCTCCCGAGCTGTCCGCCACCTCGGAGGCCGAGTTCACGGCGTACGTCCGGGAGCGGCGGGCCGCCCTGTACGCGACGGCCTTCCACCTGACCGGTGACCGTTACGAGGCCGAGGACCTGCTCCAGAGCGCCCTGTTCTCCACGTACCGCGCCTGGGACCGCATCAGCGACAAGGCGGCCGTCGGCGGATACCTGCGGCGCACGATGACGAACCTGCACATCAGCGCGTGGCGCCGGCGGAAGCTGAACGAGTACCCGACGGAGGAGCTGCCGGAGACGGCGTCCGACACGGACGCGATGCGGGGCACGGAACTGCGCGCGGTGCTGTGGCAGGCACTGGCCCGCATTCCGGAGCCGCAGCGCACCATGCTGGTGCTGCGTTACTACGAGGGCCGCACGGACCCGGAGATCGCCGAGATCCTGGGGATCAGCGTCGGCACCGTGAAGTCGAGCATCTGGCGGTCGCTGCGGCGGCTGCGGGACGACGAGGCGCTGAGCTTCGGCCGCGACGAGGCGGAGTCCTTCGAGGAGCTCGTCGCGTAGCGCGGCACACCACAGACCATGGGCCAGGGGGCCCGTCCTACGGGGGTGGGGCGGGAGGCCGATGGGGGGGACGGGAAGGCGGGATCAAGCGGCCGGGGGTCCGCGGGGTCCCGCCTTTCCTCATGTCCGGGCCGGGGCCGTGGTGCGGTGGCGGCCGGCCGCGCAGGCGGCCAGGCGGCCGAGGGCTTCGTCACGGGCGCAGGCGTGCGCGCCGAGGGCGGTGTGCCGGGCCACGATGCCGCGTTCCGCCCGCATCAGCCGCCAGCCCCGGCGCAGCAGGAACGGCAGCGACTTGCGGCCCTCGCGCAGGTCCCTGGCGAGCCGGCGCCGGAACGTCGTCGACGGGCGCCCGCGCAGGCAGATGGCGTCCGCGAGGAGCCCCGCCTCCTGGCACCGGGCCACGATGTCGGCCGCGAAGATGCCCTCCGCGATGAACAGCGGGGTGCGCGCGATGTCCAGCGTCTCCGTACCCGTACGGGAGGACGAGGCGATGGAGTACACCGGCACCTCGGTGCGGCCTGCGGCGCAGAGTTCCACGATGGCGGCGACCGCCGCGTCCGCGTCCCAGGACAGCGGGGAGTCCCAGTCGATGTCGGAACTGCCTTCGACCAGGGGGAGGGTCGGGTCGTCGGCCTCCTTGTAGAAGTCGTCCAGGCGCAGCACCGGCAGCCCGGAACGGGCAGCCAGCCTGGACTTCCCGGACCCGGAGGGCCCGGTCAACAGGACGACACGCGTAGGCAAAGGAGAGGAGGAGCTCACGGGACACCAGTGTGAACCATTCCCCCGCGCAGGGGATGCCTCCGGTGGCCGGTTGGTATCCAGGATCACACCTCAACTACGCTGCGTGCGCACGCGACTACGACCTCAGGCGGGATCCCCATGGCACGTCACGCAGCCCCCGGCAGCTCCACGCTGCGCTCCGCAGGACTCACGCTCTCGATGGCCGGTGCGGCCCTGGCCATGGCCGCGGGCGGTGCCCAGGCCGGTGAGCTCTCCGTTCCGGCGGCGCTCGCCGGGGTCACCGACCCGATCGCGAACCTCAAGGTGAATCCGCTGGCCCACACCGGCGTGGACCCGCTCGACAACGGCGTGGCGACCAGGGTCGCGGACTTCCCGGCGGTCGGGACCACCATGGTCACGGGGATCCTGACGCAGGGGCCGTCCGTCGGGGAGCTGCCCGACGCGGCGGCGTCCTCGCTGCTCGGGCCGCTGCTGCCGAAGTAGCGGGGCCGGGTGTGCGAAGGCCCCGGCGGCGTGGGGAGACGCTGCCGGGGCCGGTGCACGCGGGTGACCGTCTAGTACGAGGATCCGCCCGAGCCGAGCGAGCCCGTCGGGTGCCAGACCGTCTTGGTCTCCAGGAACGCCGTCATGCGGTGCGTGCCCGGGTCGGCGCTCCAGTCGTCCACAGGCTGTGGACGCAGGACGCGCTTGAGGTTGTCGGCCGCGGCGATCTCCAGCTCCTTGGCCAGCGCCGCGTCGGCACCCGCCAGGTCGATCGCGTTGACGTCCTGGTGGGACGCCAGGTGCGGGCCCATCTCGGCGGCCTTGCCGGACAGGATGTTGACGACGCCGCCGGGCAGGTCGGAGGTGGCCAGCACCTCGCCCAGCGAAAGCGCCGGGAGCGGCGACTTCTCCGAGGTGATCACGACCGCCGTGTTGCCGGTCGCGATCACGGGGGCGATCACCGAGACCAGGCCCAGGAACGAGGACTCCTGGGGGGCGATGACGGTGACGACGCCGGTCGGCTCGGGGGTGGAGAGGTTGAAGAACGGCCCGGCGACGGGGTTGGCCCCGCCCACGATCTGGGCGATCTTGTCGGTCCAGCCCGCGTACCAGACCCAGCGGTCGATGGCCGCGTCGACGACCGCGCCGGCCTTCGACTTGGACAGGCCCTCCGCCTCGCCGACCTCGCGGACGAACTGCTCGCGGCGGCCCTCCAGCATCTCGGCGATGCGGTAGAGGATCTGCCCGCGGTTGTAGGCGGTCGCGCCGGACCAGCCGCCGAAGGCCTTGCGGGCCGCGACGACCGCGTCACGGGCGTCCTTGCGGGAGGACAGGGGCGCGTTGGCCAGCCACTTGCCCTTCGAGTCGCTCACCTCGTACACCCGGCCGCTCTCGGAGCGGGGGAACTTGCCCCCGACGTACAGCTTGTAGGTCTTGAAGACGTTCAGACGCAGAGAGGTCTCAGACATCGAGGTAGGCCTCCAGACCGTGGCGGCCGCCCTCGCGGCCGAAGCCCGACTCCTTGTAGCCGCCGAAGGGCGAGGTCGGGTCGAACTTGTTGAACGTGTTGGCCCACACCACACCCGCGCGGAGCTTGTTGGCGACCGCGAGGATGCGGCTGCCCTTCTCCGTCCAGATGCCGGCGGACAGGCCGTACTGGCTGTTGTTGGCCTTGGCGACGGCCTCGTCGGGCGTGCGGAACGTCAGTACGGACAGCACCGGGCCGAAGATCTCGTCGCGGGCGACGGTGTGCGCCTGGGTGACGTTCGTGAAGAGCGTCGGGGCGAACCAGTAGCCGGAGGACGGCAGCTCGCACGCCGGGGACCAGCGCTCGGCACCCTCGGCCTCGCCGGTCTCGGCGAGCGCCGTGATCCGGGCGAGCTGCTCGGCGGAGTTGATCGCGCCGATGTCGGTGTTCTTGTCGAGCGGGTCGCCCAGGCGCAGGGTGCTCAGGCGGCGCTTGAGGGAGTCCAGCAGCTCGTCGTGGATCGACTCCTGGACCAGCAGGCGCGAGCCCGCGCAGCAGACCTGGCCCTGGTTGAAGAAGATGCCGGTGACGATGCCCTCGACGGCCTGGTCGATGGGGGCGTCGTCGAAGACGATGTTGGCGCCCTTGCCGCCCAGCTCCAGGGTGACCTTCTTGTCCGTGCCGGCGATCTGGCGGGCGATGGCCTTGCCGACCGCGGTCGAGCCGGTGAAGGCGACCTTGTTGACGTCCGGGTGCTCGACGAGGGCCGCGCCCGCGTCGCCGTAGCCCGTGAGGATGTTGACGACGCCCTTGGGCAGGCCCGCCTGGCGGCAGATGTCCGCGAAGAACAGCGCGGAGAGCGGGGTGGTCTCGGCGGGCTTGAGGACGACCGTGTTGCCGGCGGCGAGCGCCGGGGCGATCTTCCACGCGAGCATCAGCAGCGGGAAGTTCCACGGGATGACCTGGCCGGCGACGCCGAGCGGGCGCGGGTTCGGGCCGTAGCCCGCGTGGTCGAGCTTGTCGGCCCAGCCCGCGTAGTAGAAGAAGTGCGCGGCGACGAGCGGGAGGTCCGCGTCGCGGGTCTCCTTGATCGGCTTGCCGTTGTCCAGGGTCTCCAGGACGGCGAGCTCGCGGCTGCGCTCCTGGATGATCCGGGCGATGCGGAAGAGGTACTTGGCGCGCTCGGAACCCGGCAGCGCGGACCACGTCGCGAAGGCCTTGCGGGCGGCCCTGACGGCGCGGTCGACGTCGGCGGCGCCGGCCTGGGCGACCTCGGAGAGGACCTCCTCGGACGACGGCGAGACGGTCTTGAAGACCTTGCCGTCGGCGGCGTCGGTGAACTCGCCGTCGATGAAGAGCCCGTAGGAGGGGGCGATGTCGACGACGGAACGCGACTCGGGGGCCGGTGCGTACTCGAAAAGGGATGCCATGGTGATCAGTCCACCGTCACGTAGTCGGGACCGGAGTAACGGCCGGTGCTCAGCTTCTGGCGCTGCATCAACAGGTCGTTGAGCAGGCTGGAGGCGCCGAAGCGGAACCAGTGGTTGGACAGCCAGTCCTCGCCCACGGTCTCGTTGACCAGGACCAGGAACTTGACGGCGTCCTTGGTGGTCCGGATGCCGCCGGCCGGCTTCACGCCGATCTGGATTCCAGTCTGCGCCCTGAAGTCACGGACGGCTTCGAGCATCAGCAGCGTGTTCGCCGGGGTGGCGTTGACGCCGACCTTGCCCGTGGAGGTCTTGATGAAGTCGGCGCCCGCGAGCATGCCGATCCAGGAGGCCCTGCGGATGTTGTCGTACGTGGACAGTTCGCCGGTCTCGAAGATCACCTTGAGGCGGGCGGCGGTCCCGTCGGGGCGTACGCACGCCTCCTTGACGGCCTTGATCAGCTCGTACGTCTCCAGGTAGCGGCCGGCGAGGAAGGCGCCACGGTCGATGACCATGTCGATCTCGTCGGCGCCGGCGGCGACGGCGTCACGGGTGTCCGCGAGCTTGACGGGCAGCGCGGCGCGGCCGGCCGGGAAGGCGGTCGCGACGGAGGCCACCTTGACGTCGGCGCCGTTCAGGGCCGCCTTGGCGGTGGCCACCATGTCGGGGTAGACGCAGACCGCGGCGGTCATGGGCGTGCTGCGGTCGGTCGGGTCGGGGTTGACGGCCTTGGCGGAGAGCGCTCGGACCTTGCCCGGGGTGTCCGCACCCTCGAGCGTGGTCAGGTCGATCATGGAAATGGCCAGGTCAATGGCGTACGCCTTGGCCGTGGTCTTGATCGAACGGGTACCGAGCGCGGCCGCGCGGGCCTCCAGGCCGACGGCGTCTACGCCGGGCAGCCCGTGCAGGAAGCGGCGCAGCGCGCTGTCGGACGTCGTCACGTCAGCGAATGCGGAGAGGGTGGTGGGCATGGTCACCAGATGAGCATATCTACGCGCGTAGCTGCCTGTCACCCCCTGCGGGTGCACATCTGTGCGGGACCGGCCACATCCGGGCACGGCGGGCATCCGGCCGCACTCACGGCTGCGGACCGCTGACCTCCGCTTTTGCTGTTACACGGCGAAGACGGGAACCTGATCGTCCGGTCGAACGGGATCCGTAAATTTCTCTTCAGCAGCCCGCCAGACCTCACCGGATGAAAGCCCGACAGAGAAAACGCGGCATGCGACTCTCCCACTTATCCTCGAAACAGCTTCCAGGAGTCGTTATGCGTTCCGCCCTCCGCACCTCGATCGTCACCGCCGCCCTCGCCGGGGCCCTGCTCGCGCCGGCGTGCACGACCGCGTTCGCCGCGCCGGCCGTGCACAGTGCGACGGCTTCGGGGTACGGAACCGTCTCGGACGACGACCGCTACGCGGGCGAGCCGGTCTACATCGGCGCCGGACTGGTCGCGGTGCTGCGCAACGGGCCCGAAGGCCCCGAAGCCTGGATCCGCGCCGTCGGCGAGCAGTGGAAGCCGGGCGACACCTACATGGTCCGGGTCCTGACCCTGCTGGACCGCTCGCACTCCGGTGACACGGTCAACGGGCTCAGCCTGAAGCTCACCCGGCTGAACACTTCCGCCCCGGTGCTGACGGTCACCAAGGACGGTGCCACCGAGTCCTTCCCGCTGCCGAAGGCGTCGTCCCCGAAGGCCGGGTCCCCGAAGACCCCGGACGTGCCGGTCAAGCCCGCCCCGGAGAACCCGAAGACCCCCGCCGCCGCCGCGAAGACGCCGGTCACCGCCGGCAAGGACCGCTACGACGGTGAGGTCGTCCTCGTCGGCAAGGGCCGCATCGCGGTGCTGCGCAACGACTCCGAGGGCCCCGAGGTCTGGATCCGCGCCGTCTCCGACGACTGGAAGCCGGCCGACGGCCGGGCGGGCCGTGTACTGGCCGCGCTGGACCTGTCCGGCCCCCGCGCGGTCGTCGACGGCACCGCGTACGAGCTCGCCAAGACGGACAACGGCCGCTACGGCCTGACCGTCCGGATGCAGGGCGGGGGCGCCCCGGCCCTCTACCTGCTGCCGGAGGCAGGGACCGCCGCCAAGCCCGCCGCCCCCGCCGTACAGCCGGCCGCCGCCGTGCAGCCGGCCGCCGACGCCAAGCCGGTCGCCGACGTGAAGCCGCAGGGCGGCGCGCAGACCGTGATCGTGCCCCGGGGCGGGGTGGCCGCCGGCGCGGACTTCGCCGCCGAGGACACCGACAACAGCATCACCGTGGCGGCGGGCGGCACGCTGATCGCGCTCCTCGCCGGGCTCGGCGCGGCCTGGGTGGCCCGCAACCGCACGGCCCGCAACCGCGGCTGACCCGCACCGCCTGCACCACCCGCACTTCCCCACCACCCCGCACCATCCCGCACCGCCTGCACCATCCCGCACCACCCGCAGTGTCCGGCCCTCCTCAGGCCACCGCTCCACCCACACCCCATCCGGCGGGCCCCCCCCTGTGGGGGGCCGCCGGGCCCGTGTCCCCCGGAGCCCCCCCCAGGCCCCCCGCCGCC
>NZ_JBHYVA010000291.1:3913-9785 GCF_042750055.1 Streptomyces sp. NPDC059456 | reverse complement strand
CCCGCTCGCCCGCCCGCCTGCCGCCGCCCACCGAGAGGCCCCCGGTCCATGCCGTCCCCGCTGCCGATCCGACGACGCCTGCGCGGGTTCCTCACCGCGTCCCTCGGCGCGCTGCTCGCCGTCGCCGCCACCACCGCCCCGGCCCGGGCCGACATGGGGGTCGTGACGGAGTACCCGGTCACGACCCCCGGCAGCTACCCCGCCGGCATCACCACGGGCCCGGACCGGGCCCTGTGGTTCGCCGAGTCCGGGGTCAGCCGGATCGGGCGCATCACGACCGGCGGCACCGTCACCGAGTACCCGCTGCCGACCGCCGACAGCTTCCCCCAGGGCATCACACGAGGCCCCGACCGCGCCCTGTGGTTCACGGAGGGAGCCGCCGACAAGATCGGCCGGATCACGACGAAGGGCCAGGTCACCGAGTTCCCGCTGCCCGGAACGGGCCGCTTCCCCACGGGTGTCGCGGTCGGTGCCGACCGCGCCCTGTGGTTCACCGAGCCGGGAACCAACGCGATCGGAAGGATGACCACCGACGGCCGGGTGACCGAGTACGCCCTCCCGACGCCCGACAGCATCCCGTACTACATCGCCCCCGCGGCAGACGGATCCCTGTGGTTCACCGAGCTGTACGCCGGCAAGATCGGCCGGATCAGCCGGTCCGGCCAGGTGACCGAGTTCCCGCTGTCCACCGACTTCGCGTTCCCGTCCGGCATCGTGGCCGGACCCGGCGGGATGTGGTTCACGGCAAGCGGACTGAACGCGGTCGGGCGGATCACCTCACGGGGCGAGATCAAGCTCTTCCAGGTACCCGTCGCCGACTACCAGGTCTACGACATCACCCGCGGTCCGGACGGACACATGTGGTACGCCGTGCAGTCCGGCCGCATCGGCCGGATCAGCGGCAGCGGTGCGATCACCGAGTACGTGGTTCCGGGAGGCGCGGACAAGGTGCCCTTCAACATCACGGCCGGACCCGACCGGAACATCTGGTTCACCGAGCTGTTGGCCGGCGCCGTCGGCCGTGTCCGGGCCCACCCGGGCCGCCGGCTCCACCCGGCACCCACGGATCACCCCCAGCGCCCCCGCCACGCGGCACCCACGCGCCACCGCCCCCTCCACTTCACGCCCGGCCGGCCGGGCTGGTCGTCGTCCCTGGGCTGATCCGTGCGGGCGTCCTTTCAGGGGAAAGGGGGACGTCGGGCTCATTCGGCCGCGGACGGATTCCGATGACTGAGAGTGAAGGCTCAGAACGATCCGTTCCCGCCCGGGAGGCACCCCATGGCACACCCCGCCGACCGCTCCGCCCCGGACTTCGTCCCCCACGCCGCCGAACCCGTACGGGAGCATCTGGCCGCGGCCACCGAACTGCCCGCCTTCCTCGCGGGCGCCGGCACCCTGACGCTGGCCGAGCGCCGCCTCATCGTCGACCAGGCCCTGCTCATGCTCGACCAGAACTACGTCCACCTGCCGCTCAAGTCCGCCATGTACGCGGTCAACCCGGTGCAGCGGCTGCGCGTGCTGCGGCGCCGGCTGGAGCGGCAGACGGAGGAGACCAAGCCCCTGGAATGGCTGTTCCACGCCGAGCTGTCGGAGGTCTTCCACTCGGTGCGCGACCTCCACACCAACTACCTGCTCCCCGCCCCCTACGCGGGCAAGATCGCCTTCCTGCCGTTCCTCGTCGAGCGGTACGAGGACGCGCAGGGGGAGCACTTCACGGTCACCCACGTGGCCCAGGGATTCTCCGCCCCGGGCTTCGAGCCGGGCGTCGAGATCACCCACTGGAGCGGGGTCCCCATCGGCAAGGCCGTCGACCTCAACGCCTCCCGCTTCGCCGGCAGCAACGCCGCCGCCCGCCGCAGCCGCGGCATCCAGTCGCTGACCCTGCGGCCGCTCGTCATGCACCTTCCCCCGTTCGAGGAATGGGTAACCGTCAGTTACATCGACGCCGACGGCGCCGCGCACGAGCTGCGTGAGAGCTGGCGGATCGTGGACAACAACCTCCTCCCCACCTTCGTCCACGCGGCGGCCCCGACGGGATCGGCGCTGGCCGTGGGCCTGGACCTCGACATGGACGAGGTCAACCGCGCCAAGGTCATGCTGTTCGCGCCGAAGGTCGTCGCCCGGCAGAAGGCCCTCGAAGCCGGAGAGGCCGCCCCCGAGGTGCGGGCCGGCGAGATCTCCTCCTCGATGCCCAAGGTGTTCCGGGCGCAGGAGGTGCAGACGGCCGCCGGCACCTTCGGCTACATCCGGATCTTCACCTTCAACGAACCCGATGTGGAAGGTTTCGTCAACGAGTTCGTGAGACTGCTCCGCCAGATGCCGGACCGTGGTCTGATCCTGGACGTGCGGGACAACGGCGGCGGCGTGATCTGGAACTCCGAACTCGCGCTGCAGACCCTCACCCCCCGCGCCATCACCCCCGAGCCGACGCAGTTCATCAACACGCCGCTCAACCTGCGGATCTGCCAGAGGAACCAGGAAGAACTGGGCGCCTGGCTGCCCTCCATGGAGCAGGCCCTGGAAATCGGGGCCACCTACTCCAGCGCCGTGGCCCTCACACCCGAGAACAGCGCCAACGCGATCGGCCAGCAGTACGACGGCCCGGTCCTGCTCATCACCAGCGCCCGCTGCTACTCCGCCACCGACATCTTCGCCGCCGGCTTCCAGGACCACCAGATCGGCCCCGTCCTCGGCACCGATGAGAACACCGGTGCCGGCGGCGCCAACGTCTGGGAGCACAAACACCTCGTCGACCTCCTCACCGGCGACCCCGAGACCCCGTACCGGCCCCTGCCGAAGGGCGCCGGCATGCGGGTGGCGATCCGCCGCAGCCTGCGGGTCGGCGCGAATTCCGGCACGCCGGTGGAGGACCTCGGCATCACCCCGGACATCCCCTACCGGATGACCCGCCGGGACCTGATGGAAGGCAACACCGACCTGTTCGAGCGCGCCGGGGAGATCCTCAAGGGCCTCACGCCGCACGCCGTGAGCATCACGGACGCGACCGCCGCCGCCGGCGGCGCACTGCGGATCAAGGTCAAGGCCACGAACATCGACCGGCTGGACGTCTACGTCGACCAGCGCCCCCGCGCCTCCGTCGACCTGTCCGACGGCCAGGCCGACGTCACGGTCCCCGACGCGGCCGCCGCCCACTCGGCGCGCGTGGAGGGCTTCGCCGGCGGAGAACTCGTCGCCAGCAACACCGCACATCTCAACTGACGGCCCGGACCGGGCGGCGGGCGAGATCGCGCAACCCGCACTCGATGCGCCGGGTCCACCGGCGCCCGCCGTGCCAGGGCAACCGTCCGCGGTCCGGCCCCCGGTCGGCCGCGGGCCGGCGCCGTACCCCGGGACTCAGGCCCGCGCGGCGGGCAGGGCCTGGTGCGGAGCCTGCCCGCCCGGCAATTCGCGGGCCGGCCGCAGCGGCGACAGGACCAGCGGGACCACGGCGAACCGCTCGCCCACCGCTTGTGCGGCGAGGGTCGCACCGCACAGCAGCGGTGGCAGCCCGAGGTCACCGGCCGCGGGTTCCGGCGCTCGCACCACGGTGGCCGAAAGGCCGGAGGCATGCAGGGTCAGGGAAGGCCGCGCCAGCGCCGGGACAGGGAGAGGAGCAGCAGCGGAAGGCCGACGACCCAGACCAGCGCGCCGATGACGATCACTCCGCTCCACAGGCCCGACCCCCGGCCGGCGTCCGGATCCGCCCAGGACATCAGTACGAAAGGGCAGACGACGAGGGAGGGACCGGCCACCCACCAGACGAGGTAGGTGGCGAGGACGTCGAGCACGCGCATCGGCGAACGCTCCAGGACGCGGTAGGCCGTGGTCGACGTCGAGCCGCCCGCCGAACCCACCGCGTACCGGGTGGCTCCCACCACCATCCGGTACCGGCGCAGCGGGACGACCGGCATGTAGCTGATCACGAACCACTCGGTCGCATGGTGGCTGCCGTCCACCCGCTTCCGGCTGAAGCCCAGGTACTTGGTTCCGATGCCGTTCCACGTCGACACGCCGCATCCCCTCACTCGGAGCCGAGCCGCGCATCTCCGGGCGGGCCCTCGGCGACCACACGTACACGGTAGGGGCACGCACGTGCCGGGGCGGGATTTCGGCCGTATTCGGCCCGTGCTCCGGAACCACGGTCCAGGCTCGGGGGTCACCGGGAGCCGTCAGGCGCGGTCGACGAAGTGGACGTCGTACCGGTCCTGTTCCGGGAGCAGGTCTTCGAAGGGCTGCAGTCCGTGTTGGATCCGGCCCAGCGCACGGAAATAGCCGAACCGCTCCACCGGCGAACCGAGGACGGCCAGCAGCTCGGCCGGGCCGTCCGCGGTGGCACCGAAGGCATGGGGCAGGCCCGGCGGGATCAGTACCACGCCGCCCGCGCCGATCGCCTCGACGGCACCGTCCAGCCGGAACTCCACCGTCCCGTCGAGTACGTGGAACAGCTCTGCGGAGCGGGCGTGGAAGTGGGGCCTGGCTCCGGTCGCCCCCGCGGCCAGGGCCAGACGGTTGGCGCTCAGCGGGCCGCCGTCCGTCAGCAGGGTGAATCCGCCACCGTGCGGCAGCGGCACGTACTCGGCGTCGTCGGCCCGCACGACCACCGCCCGCGTGCCCGTGCCCGCCCCCGCGCCCGTGCCCGCGACCACGTCCCGTCCTGCACTGTCTGCTGCCATTGCCGAAGCTCCTGTCCTTCGTACCGGTCCGACCCCTTCATTCGACCCGGGGAAGAAACCGCGGACAAGAACCGTTCGCGACCTACAGCGATCACCATTCGCGATGAATCGATGTGTCAGGGGGAGCAGGATGGAGCTGCGGCAACTTCGGTACTTCGTGGCCGTGGCCGAGGAGGGCGGCTTTTCCCGGGCCGCCGAAAGGCTCCACATCGTTCAGTCCGCGGTCAGCCAACAAGTGCGCCGTCTCGAACGCGAACTCGGCCTCACCCTCTTCGAACGGTCCACCCGCCGGGTGGTCCTCACCGAGGCGGGGGACCGGCTGCTGCCCGAGGCGAGGGACGTACTCGCCGCCGCCGACCGGACTCGGCGGATCGCCGCGGAGATCGCCGAGAGTGACACCACCACGCTGCGCCTGGGCACCGTGCGAGGGCCGGGCGACCGGGTGTACAGGCTCCTGTCCCGGCTGGCCGAACTGGCTCCCGAACTCCGGGTCCGGGTAAGGGGGTTGCCGGTCGCGGACCGGCTGGCGGCCGTTCGCGGCGGCGAGCTCGACGCCGCGCTCGTCAGGGCCCTGCCCGCCACCCCCGGCCTGGAACCGATCCCGCTCTGGACCGACCCGTTGTACGTGGCCCTGCCCGCCCGCCATCCGGCGGCCGCGCTGCCGGTGCCGAAGCTCCGGGACCTGGCGGGTCTCCCGCTGCGGCTGGCCGAGCGGGAACGCAACGCCCCCTTCCACGACCTGGTGACGAGCGCGGTCCGGGCGGCCTCGAACGCCGGCCCGCTCGCCGGCCCGCCGTTCACCGACCTCCAGGACACCCTCACGGCGATCGGGGCGGAAGGGGAGCGGGCACCGTCCTGGACGGTCTTCTACAGGGTGACCGGACTTCCGGAGGTCGCCGGTACGGTCATCCGCCCGCTGGCCGACCCGGTCGTCACGACCTCGCTCGCCGTCCTCCCCGGCCCGCCGGGCCCAGCCCTGCGCCTGCTCCTGGCGGCGGCGCGGTCCTTCTCCTGACCCACTCGGTCACACGGGGCGAAGTGGTGGGTGAGGCAACGGACGAGTCACCCGGCGAGCGCGGCCGCGATCCCGCCGTGCCGGGGGGGGCCCGCCCCGCGGCCCCCCGGGGCCCCCCCGGAAGCCCGCCCGGGGTCGACCCCCCCCCGGCCCCGCCCGGCTCAGCGGGGGTGGGGCGGGGGGA
>NZ_JBHYVA010000291.1:0-3903 GCF_042750055.1 Streptomyces sp. NPDC059456 | reverse complement strand
CCCGCGCTGTCCCCGGGCGGCCACCCGGTACTCGGGCAGCGTGGAAACGCCCCCGAGTGCCCCTGCTTGCCTACGGGTTGGTGCCCGGGGCGACGTACCCCGCGCCGATCCCGTTGTCGGACTCGGGGACGCAGCCGGGGACTTCGCGCACCACCGACATCTGCAGCGTGCCGATCTGCCCGTCGCCGCCCGTCGTCGCCACGAACAGCAGGTGGTCTCCCTTCGGGACGGCACTCGGCCTGATCAGCGAGAAGTGCCCGTTGACCGCGCTCCCCGCGTCGTCTTGGGGGAACACCTTCATGGAGTCGACGGCGTCGTCGTAGAGGACCTTGGCGTGGCACGAGGCCGAGAACGTCATCACCGCCGCGGGAATGCCCGCCTGCTGCAAGGCGGCCTGCAGCCCGGGGATGCCCTTGGGGCTCATCACCTCGACTGCGATCGTGTCGCCCGGCAGGGACTTCACCACGTAGTCGGCGGTGACGATGTCGATGGTGCCGCTCCCGGTGCGGTGCGGAGCGGGCACGGCCGACGGGCCGGCAGCGGGCCGCTCGTCGGTCGTCCCGCCGGCCACCGGCACGGCGACGGCCACGGCGACGGCAGCCGCCACGGCGCCCAGGGCGAACGTCAGCCGACGGCGCGGGGCGCGGCTCCGGGTGCGGTGACCGGTTGCGGTGTCCAGGGCGGTCGCGCGGGCGTTGAGCTCGTCCGCGAGCTGCTGCTTGAAGTGCAGAGGGGCGTTCACTGGGTGGCCTCCAGAACGGCTTCGCGGCTGTCGGTGCGGGTCTGGCCGGTGGTGCGCAGTGCCTTGCGGGCGCGGTGCAGCCGGACCCGGGCGGAGGCCGAGCTGATGCCGAGGGCCTGGGCGGCCTCGCGGGTGGTCAGCCCGTCCAGGACGACCAGGTCGAGCACCTCGCGCAGGGGGTCGGACAGTGCCGCGTGGGCCGCCGCCATCCGGCGGGCGGCGCGGGCGGCGTCGATCCGGCCCTCGATGGCACTGATGTCCTCGTCGTCCAGCAGTCGCCGGCCGGTGATCCGGGCGACCGCGTGCAACTCGCGGGTGCAGCCCCGGAAGTGTGCGGAGATGACGTTGCGGGATATGCCGTACAGCCAGGCGACGGGCGCGCCGCGCCGGGCGTCGTACGTGTGCGCGTTCTCCAGCGCGGCCACGAAGATGTCCGCCGTGAGATCGGCGGCCAGGTGCGGGCTGTCGACGCGCCGGGTGACGAAGCCCAGCACCGCGTCGAACTGCTGCTCGTAGAAGACGGCGAACCCGGCGGGGTCGCGCACGGGTGGTGCTGTCGGATGCTGCGCTGGCACGGATGACTCCTTTGAGCAGGGCGGCGTGTGGTGCCTTACACCTCTACTTGGCCGCAGCGCCCGGAAGCGTTACATCCCTCGCCGGCCTTCGACTCCAAGGCCGTTGCTCCAGGGCTGTTGTGCCCTGGTATGCCGGGAACACTACCGGCCGGTGCGGAGCCCGCTCGGCCCGGCCGGATCGCAACCCCGCCAAGAAACTGCATCATGAGTGCAAAAAGATTCCCAAGTGGGGCGTGAGGCGGATGGGGACGGGTATCAGGAGGTCGCCAGGTGATACGCACCAGCCCTGAGGGTTGGGAGGAATTCGCATGGACACGCGCACCGGCCGGCCGGCGCTCACGGTCGGGAACATCTCCCTGTCGTTCCACAGGGCGGCGGCCGCAGTCGTCCGCCGGGTCCTGGAGGACGCAGGGCACGAAGTGCGGACGGTCGAGGCTCCTCATCAGGAGCTCTTCGCGATGCAGGCCGCGGGAGAGGTCGACGTGCTGGTCTCGGCGTGGCTGCCCGCCAGTCACGGGAAGTACGTGGCCCCCTACCGCGACCGCGTCGAGGTGCTGCCGGCGCACTACGAACCGTATTGCGTCTGGGCCGTACCGCCCTGGCTCCCCGAGGAGCAGGTCGCTGGGGTGGCCGACCTGACGCGCCCCCGGGTCGCCGAACGGATGACGAAGGTCATCGACGGGATCAACCCCGGCGCGGGCATCAGCCGCTTCTCCGCCCGCATGGTCCGGGAGTACGGACTGGACCGGCACGGATACGCATTCCTGCCCGGAACCGAGCGGTCCTTCACCGACCGCGTCGAGCGCGGAATCGCCGCGCGCGAGTGGTTCGTGATCCCGATCTGGCGGCCCCAGTACCTGAACCTGCTGCACGACCTGCGGCCGCTGGCCGAGCCCATGGGCCTGCTGGGCGGCGTCGACCACGCCGGCCCCGTGGTGACCCGACGCGCCATGAACCGCATCGCCCCCCGGGCGTTGGAGCGGCTGCGCGTACTGCACCTCGGCAATGACGGCGTCGAGGCGATCGACAAGCTGATCAACGTCGACGGCCTGGCGCCCCTCGACGCCGCCGACCACTACCTGAGCCGAGCCACCGGCACGGCTCGTTGACCCCCGCGTCTCACGTACGCACCGTTCATCAAGGACAGAACCGCCATGAACCACCCAGCCTCCAATCTCGGCCTTGACCACATCGCCCTGCGGGCCTACGACCTCGACGCCACCGTCCGCTTCTACACCGAAGCCCTGGGCTTCCGGTTCGTGTACGAGTGGACCGCTCCGGAAGCCGGCGTCAACCGCTGCGTCTTCCTCGACGCGGGCGACGACCGCGTGATCGAGCTCTTCGACGCCCTCTCCACCCCGCCCGGCGGGTCGGCGCGGCCCCTCGACGCCCTCGTCCGTCCGAGCGACGACGAGCGCGCCCGGTCGGCCGCCCTGGTCCACTTCGCCATCCGCACTGCGGACCCCTCCGCGCTCTTCGCACGAGCCGTCGCCGCCGGAGCCCGGCCGCTGATGGAACCGACGCTGGTGGAAGCCAAGGGCGCCACCGGCACCATGCCACTGGAAGTCGGCTTCGCCTACGGACTCAACGGCGAGGTCATCGAGTTCATCAAGCGCCCCACCCCCGATGCCTGACGATGGGTCCGGACACCGAGTCGACCCGCTTCTCGTCCCCGGCATCCCGTCCCCGGGGGGGGGGGGGGGCACGCCCCCCCCCGGGGGGGGGCGGGGCCCGCCCCCTCCGCGTGCGGGTCCGCACGCGGTGCGGGACCTCAGGCGGGCGCCGGGGCCGACAGACGGCCTCCGGTCATCCAGATGCGCGACATCGCCTCGGCCAGGGCGGGGAACCGGGCTGCCTCGCAGATCATCTCCGAGAGCACGAGCATCCCGTGTGCGGTGCACTTCGGATCGCGGTTCCGGTGCAGCCAGAGCACCGCGTTGCCCAGGGGCCGGCGTCCCAGGAAGACCCCCGAACGCCGCACGGCCGCGGCCGTCTCGAGGTCGGAGCGCCCCCCGCCGAACGGCAGGACCTCGGTCCGGCGGATCCCGGGAGGCGCGACGGAATCCTGTACGTGGCGGACGCACGCTTCAGGCGGAGCCTGTCCGTTCTCGAACGTGTTGCGGAATCCGGCGATGCGCATGCCGGCGCTCTGCAGGCGGAGCTCGATGTAGAGCTCGACGGACAATCCCCGCAGCTGAACGCGCAACGGCAGGTGGGCCACTTCGCCCGGCCCGCGCGAGGCTCCGCCGAAAAAGCCCCGGGCATCCTCGGCCCTCGACCGGATGGTCGAGGTCAGGAGCCGGTACTCGTCCACCGAAGCGTCCGTCGGGGAAAACGACAAAGGTTTCAGCATGGCCGCTCACCTCACGGGAGTTCGCCGGAAATCGGCATTCCCTGAAGTAATCCGGCCGCGTTCGATTCGGTCTCGCCGCACTCACGCATGCGCATTCACCGCCTTCGACATCATCCCCGTCGCAGGGTTCGGATCGATGCGGTCCTTTGTAGTCGCGGAAGTGGTGGCCGGGCGAATTGTTGGCCTCTGTTGCTAAGAAATCGGTGCGCGCCGGACACCGGACCGGCCCACCG
>NZ_JBHYVA010000290.1:8881-9824 GCF_042750055.1 Streptomyces sp. NPDC059456 | reverse complement strand
GGGGGGGGGGCGCGGTGGCGGGGGGGGGGCCGCCCCCGGGCGCCCTGGCGGGGTGGCGGGCGGCCCCGCCCCCCCCCCCGCGGGCCGGCGCGGGGGCCCCCCCGGGGGGGGCCCCGCGCCCGCACCCGCTCGGCCAGGCCGTCCCCGTACTCCACGGGCTCGCAGCCGAGTTCGCGCAGCCGGTCGTGGTTGCGGGCGGAGGCGGTGCCGATGACCCGGGCGCCCAGCGCGCGGGCGATCTGCACGCCGAAGGAGCCGACGCCGCCCGCGGCGCCGTGGATGAGGACGGTGTCGTCCTTGCCGGTGGCCAGCCGGGTCAGCAGCTGGTAGGCGGTGAGCCCGGCCAGCGGCAGGCCGGCCGCCTCGTGCCAGCCCAGCGAGGCGGGTTTGGCCGCGGCGGCGCGGACGGGGACGCTGACGTACTCGGCGAAGGTCCCGCCGTGCACGTAGTCCTTGCGGGCGTACGCCATGATCTCGTCACCGACCGCGAACTCGGGCACGTCGATGCCGACCCGCTCGACGGTGCCGGCGACGTCCCAGCCGGGGACGACGGGGTACACGACGTCCATGAGGCCGTCGAGGCCGCCCGCCATGATCTTCCAGTCGACGGGGTTGACCCCGGCGCACTTGACCTTGACGAGGATCTCGCCGGGGGCCACCTTGGGCATCGGCAGCCGGGTCTCGGTGAGCACCTCCGTCCCGCCGTAGGTCTCGTACGCCATCGCCCGCATGGTGTCCTCGGACATCTTCCCGACCTCTCCGTGTGCCGTGCGCCGTCGCGGCCCATCCCATCACGAAAGGCCGTGCCCGCCCCGAGAAGCGGGGCGGGCACCGCGCGGCGCACCGGGGCTGCGGCAGCGCCCGGACGGCCGCGCACCGGCCGTCGGGCCCGGTCCCCCGCTCCCCCGCACCCGCCGGGGGCACGGCACGGGCTCACTCGTAC
>NZ_JBHYVA010000290.1:0-8871 GCF_042750055.1 Streptomyces sp. NPDC059456 | reverse complement strand
GCCCGCCCCCGCGGGGGGGGGGGGCCCCCCCCCCCCCGCGGCGCACGGGTCCGCGCCCTCACAGGGCGCGGTGCGCGGCGATGACCTCGGCGTAGCGGCGGCCGCTGGTCTTGACCGTGCGGCGCTGCGTGTCGTAGTCGACGCGGACGAGGCCGAACCGCTTGTCGTAGCCGTAGGCCCATTCGAAGTTGTCCAGCAGGGACCAGGCGTAGTACCCGGCCAGCGGCGCGCCGCGGCGGGCGGCGCGTGCGCAGGCCGCGAGGTGTCCGGTCAGGTACCGGGCGCGTTCGGGGTCGTGGACGCTGCCGTCGGCGGCGACGGTGTCGTGGTACGCGGAGCCGTTCTCGGTGACGTGGATGCGGCGGGCCCCGTACTCCTCGGTCAGCCGCATGAGCAAGGCCTCCAGGCCGTCCGCGTCGACTTCCCAGTCCATGCCGGTGCGCGGGACGCCGGGGCGGTCGGTCTGGCGGGCGTGGGGGGCGGGGCCCGCCGGGTCGGCGGTGACGGTCTGCGGGAAGTAGTAGTTCAGGCCGGTCCAGTCGAGCGGGGTGGCGATGGCGGCCGCGTCGCCGGGGCGTTCGGGGAGGTCGACGGCGTAGACCTCGCGCATGTCGGCGGGGAAGCCGCGGCCGTGGACGGGGTCGAGCCACCAGCGGTTGACGTGGCCGTCCATGCGCCGGGCCGCCGCCCGGTCGGCCTCGGTGTCGGTGGCGGGCCCGACGGTGGAGAGGTTGTTGACGATGCCGATCCGGGCGCCGGGGGCGGCGGCGCGTACGGCCCGGGTGGCGAGGCCGTGGCCGAGCAGCAGGTGGTAGGAGGCGCGGACGGCGGCGGTCAGGTCGGTCCGGCCGGGGGCCATCCGGCCCTCCAGGTGGCCGATCCACGCGGAGCACAGGGGTTCGTTGAGGGTGGCCCACTGGGTGACCCGGTCGCCGAGGCGGCCGGCGACGAGCCCGGCGTACGCGGCGAAGTGCTCGGCGGTGGCCCGCTCGGGCCAGCCCCCGCGGTCCTGGAGGGCCTGGGGCAGGTCCCAGTGGTAGAGGGTGACGCAGGGGGTGATCCCGGCGTCGAGCAGGCCGTCGACGAGCCGGTCGTAGAAGGCGAGGCCCTTGGCGTTGGGCGGGCCGTCGCCGTCGGGGACGACCCGTGGCCAGGCGATCGACATCCGGTAGGCGTTGGTGCCGAGCTCCCGCATGAGGGCGATGTCCTCGCGCCAGCGGTGGTAGTGGTCGCAGGCGGTGTCACCGGTGTGGCCGCCGTCGACGGCTCCGGGGGTGTGGGAGAAGGTGTCCCAGATGGAGGGGCCGCGGCCGTCCTCGGCGACCGCGCCCTCGATCTGGTAGGCGGAGGTCGCGGTGCCCCAGGCGAAGTCGCGGGGCAGGGCGGCGAGGTCGATGGGGCCGCCCTCGGTGGCGGGGGCGGTGGCGCGGCGGGGTTCGGAAAGGGTCATGTGACGGCTCCTGCCGGAAGGGTCATTTGACGGCTCCCGCCGTGAGGCCGGCCACCAGGTACCGCTGGAGCAGCAGGAATCCGGCGACGACGGGGATGCTGACGACGAGCGAGGCGGCCATGATCTGGTTCCAGTAGACGTCGGTCTGCGTGGAGTAGCCCTGGAGTCCGACGGCGAGGGTGCGGGTGGTGTCGTTCGTCATGACGGAGGCGAACAGCACCTCTCCCCAGGCGGTCATGAAGGCGTACACGGCGACGGCGACGATGCCGGGGACGGCGGCCGGGACCACGATGCGCAGCAGCGCGCCGAGGGGCCCGCAGCCGTCGACGGTGGCGGCCTCGTCGAGGTCGCGGGGCACCGAGTCGAAGTAGCCGATCAGCATCCAGATGGAGAAGGGGAGGGAGAAGGTCAGGTACGTGAGGATCAGCGCGCCGCGGGATCCGTAGAGGGCGGTCCCGGTGGCGTTGCCGATGTTCACGAAGATCAGGAACAGCGGGAGCAGGAAGAGGATCCCGGGGAACATCTGGGTGGAGAGCACGGTGACGGTGAACAGTCGCCTGCCGCGGAAGCGGTGGCGGCTGACCGCGTAGGCCGCGAAGACGGCGATGACGACGGAGGCGGCGGTGGCCGTGCCCGCCACGATCAGCGAGTTCACGAAGTACTCGGCGAGCGGGACGGTGTGCCAGATGTCGAGGTAGGGGCGGACGGTGAGCCCGCCGGGGATCCAGCGGAACCGGCCCGCGACGTCCCGGAGCGGTTTGAGGGAGCTGGTGACCATCACGTGGACGGGCAGCAGTACGAAGCCGGTGAGCAGGGTGAGGAAGGCGGCACGGACCACCCGGAAGGAAGGGGGCGGGTCCAGCGGTGACCGGCGGTCAGCCATGCCCGTTCCTCCGTCCGCGGGTGGTGAGGAGCAGGTATGCGCCGGTGACCAGCAGCAGGAAGAGCAGCAGCAGGACGGACATGGCCGATCCGGTGCCGAAGTTCCAGGTGACGAAACTGGACTGGTAGATGTGCAGGGAGATCAGGTCGGCGGCCTCGGGGGCCGACTTGCCGAACAGCACGAACGGCGTGTTGAAGTCGTTGAAGGTCCACAGGAACAGCACCAGGACCAGTACCTGGTTGACCGGGCCGACCGAGGGCAGGGTGATCCGGCGGATCTGCTGCCAGGTGCCGGCGCCGTCCAGCGCGGCCGCCTCGTACAGCTCCGCGGGGATGTTCTGGAGCGCGGCCGTCACGATGAGGAAGGCGAACGGCCAGCCCTTCCAGACGGAGACCGTCAGCAGGGCCCAGAAGCTGTTGTCGCCGAGCAGCCAGAAGGTGTGTTCGGCCCCGCCCAGGCCCAGCTGGTCGTGGAGGACGTGGTTCACCAGGCCGTTGTCCCGCTGGAACATGAACGCCCAGGTGATGACGGCCGCGTACACGGGCAGGGCGTACGGGACCAGGAACAGGGCCCGCAGGAGGCCGCGGCCGCGGAACCCGCCCTGCATGAACACCGCGGCCGCGGTGCCCAGCAGCCAGCACAGGCCGACGGAGAGCAGGGTGAAGAGGCAGGTGGTGAGGAAGGAGCGCAGGAGGGCCTCGCCGACGGGCCGGTCGACGTCGAGGACGAGTTCGTAGTTGGCCCATGCCGTCCACGGGGCGCGGGACCAGTCGCGGATGAAGAACTGGGTGAGCTGCCGGAAGCTCATCAGGACGCCCATCACCATCGGGAGGAGGTGGACGAGCAGTTCGAGGAGCAGGGCGGGCAGGATCAGGAGGTAGGGCAGGGAACTGCGGCGCAGGCGTGCGGTCTTGGCGTTCATCGGGCCGGACTCAGCTCGCCATCTGCTGCTGTGCCTTGGCGAGCCGGGCCTTGACCGACTCGGTGGTCACCGGGCGGCCGGCGGCGGCGTCGGCGAAGAGCTCCTTGACGGCCGTGCCGACGGCGGTCTCGAACTGGGACTCCTGCGGGACCTGTGGGAGCGGGGCGGCGCTGGTGCCCAGGGTGGTGCGGAGGACGGAGAGGTCCTCGCCGGCGAAGGCGGGATCGCTCTGGGCGGCCTTGACGGGCGGGACGGATCCGTAGGCCTTGTTCAGGATCTTCTGCTCCTCGTCGCTGGTCATGAACTTCACGAACTCCAGGGAGCCGGCGGTGTTGTCGGTGTTCTTGAAGACGGCGAGGTTGATGCCGGCGACCATGGAGTTGGTGCCCCGCCCGGTCCCCGGTGTGCCTCCGGCGGGTACGGGGACGGGGGCCACGCCCCAGTCGCCCTCCTTCATTCCGTGGCTCTTGAAGGAGGAGGCGGCGCTCTGCCACAGGACCATGGCGGTCTTGCCGTTGGCGAAGTCCTGGAGGGACTGGTTCTGGGCGTACTCGGCGTTGCCCGGGGCGATGATCTTGTCCTTGGCCATGAGGTCGACGTACTGCTTGACGGCCTCGACGGCGCCCGGGGAGTCGAAGGCGGGCCTGCCGGCCGCGTCGAAGAAGTCCGTTCCGTGCTGCTTGGCCAGCACGAAGGCCTGGTGGATGTTGTTGGCGAGGTTCGCGCCCTCCGCCCCGAGGGCCCACTTTCCGTCCCCGGACAGCTTCCGGCCGGTGGTGGCCATCTCGTCCCAGGTGGCCGGCGGCCCGGTGATGCCCGCTTCCCGGAACATCTTCTTGTTGTAGTAGAGCGCGTACGCCATCGAGTAGAGCGGGACGGCGGCCGGGTCCTGGCCGGCGGCACCCGCCGAGCCGATGGCCGACTCCACGAACCGGTCCCTGCCGCCGATCGCGGCGAACCTGCCGGTGTCCCACGGCAGCAGGGCTCCGGTGGCCTGGAGGGAGGCGGACCAGGTGTTGCCGATGTTGAGGACGTCGGGGCCCTGGCCGGAGGCGGTGGCAGCGAGGATCCGGCCCAGCAGGTCGGACCAGGGGACGACTTCGAGTTTGACCTTGATGCCGGTCCGCTCCTCGAACTTCTTCAGCTCCGGGCCGAGGGTCGCCTGGTCCGCCGCGAGATCGGGGCCCTGGTTGGAGGCCCAGTACGTCAGTTCCTTCGGGGCCGTGTCGGAGCCGCCCCCGACGTTCGCGGTGCCGCCGCCGCAGGCGGTGGCGGTGACGGCGAGGAGGGAGAGGGTGAGCGCGGTGCTGGCGGCGGCTCGGATTCTGCGCATGGCGGATCGGCCCCTTTCGGCAGGGTCGGGGGAAGGCCGGCAGGCGGTCCCGGCCGGGGCGCCTGATCGGCACCCGCTGGTCCAGGCCTTAATTTAGGACGTGAGTTAAGCCCCGTGAAAGGGTCGCGTCAAGAGCTCGCGCAGGGGTATGTTGCGACCAACTGCAGCGCGGGAGGCACCAGATGACGACAGGGCGTGGCGGCCGGACGGTACGGGACCTGCGGCGCGGCAACCGCAGCGCCGTACTCCGGCGGCTCTACTTCGGCGGACCGATGAGCCGCCAGGAGCTGGGGCCCTCGACCGGGCTGAGCTCCGGATCCGTCAGCAACGTCGTCGGCGAGCTCATCGCGGACGGACTGCTGGAGGAGGCCGGCGTCGTCGACTCGGACGGCGGCCGCCCGCGCACCTTGCTGCGCGTGGCCCCCGGCAGCGCCCACCTGATCGGGGTCGACGTCGGCGAGACCCGCGTCCGCGTCGAGCTCTTCGACCTCGCACTGACCGAACTCGCCCGTACGGAACTGCCGTTGCTGCCGCGCGGCTGCTACGACGTCGGCCCGGTCGTGGACCACGTCCGCACCGGGATCGAGGCGGTGCTCGCCCGGGCCGGGGTCGGTACGGAACGGCTGCTGGGCGTGGGCGTGGGGGTCCCCGGCATCGTGGACCGCGGGGCCCCGGGCGGAGCGGTCGTGCACGGGCAGACGATCGGCTGGGACGCGGTGCCGCTGGAGGCCCTGCTGCGCGCGACCGGGGCGCTGCCGCAGGAGGTCCCGTACCTCATCGACAACGGCGCGCGGACGCTGGGCCAGGCCGAGATGTGGTTCGGGGCGGGGCGGGGGGCGCGGGACGCCGTCGTGGTCCTGTTCGGGTCCGGGGTCGGCGCGAGCCTGATCACGGACGGCTCCCCGGACGGCGCCGGCACGGAGGGAACCCCGCTGGAGTGGGGCCACTTGACGGTCTCGGTCCGGGGGCGGCGCTGCCGCTGCGGGGCACGGGGCTGCCTGGAGGCGTACACGGGGGCGGAGTCACTGCTGGCCCGCTGGGCGGAGCGCGGCGGGCCCGGGGGCACCCCGGCGGACTCCGCGGACCCGGCGGGCCCCGCGGACCCGGTCGACGAGGAGGCGGCCCTCGCGGCCCTGCTGGCGGCGGCCGTCGCGGACGACCCGGTGGCCCGCGACGTCCTCGACGAGACCGCGGAGTACCTGGGCGCGGGCCTGTCGGACCTGATCAACCTGTTCCGGCCGGAGCGGATCCTGATCGGCGGCTGGGCGGGGCTGCTGCTGGGCCCGTACCTCCTCCCGGCGGTCCGGGAGCACGCGACCCGCTACTCCCTGCGCCACCCGGCCGCCCGGGTCTCCGTCGGCCTGGGCTCCCTGGGCCCGGACGCGGTCACGGTCGGCGCGGCCACGCTCCCCCTCGCCGCCTTCTTCACCACCGGCGGCCGCCGCCCCGCCCCGCCGGCCACCCCGGAACGACCGGGCTGGCAGACGTCCTTGACCCGACGGGGCTGACGGGGCTGCCGAGGCCAGGGGGTGTCCCGTCGATCGGGCCGGGCCCCCGGCGGGGCCCGGCGCCGGTCACTCGTACTCCGTGCCGCCCTTGCGGGTCAGGTACGCCGGGCTGACGGCTTTGGCGATGGCCCGGCCCCCGACGACCGGGCTGTGGCGCTCCACGGCAGGGCGGATCACCACGCCCTCGCGCAGGTGCACCGCCCGGCCGGACACCGTCTCACGGCCGCCGGCCAGCTCCAGCACCGTGTCGAGCGCGTACGGTCCCTCGAACAGCCTTGGCACGAGGGGCAGTTCCCCGTCCGGGAAGACCTCCTGCGGATCCAGCCACCGCACCTGCCCGTCGATCTCCGCGGAGACGTCGAAGACGGCGTATCCCGGCCCCCGGGCGGCCGTGCGCGCGTCGGTTCCGTAGCCGAGGTCCTGGACCCCCGCGCCGTACACCTCTGCGAACACGCCGATCCGGGTGGCGCCGAGCCGGGCGGCGGCCTTCGCGGCGGCCTCCGGGACGCCGTGGCCGCGTACGGCCCGCCAGTACAGGTTGCGCTCCTCCTCCTTCAGCGCCAGCCCCTTGGCCCCGAATCCCTTGGAGGACACGAGCACGCGCCCGTCGTCCGCGACGTACGTCAGCAGGCAGGCCGTACCGTGCAGCTTCTCGGTGAGGACGACCGGCTCGCCGGGCTCGAAGAGGTGCGGGTAGCGCTGGAGGTTCTCGATGTCCACCCACGGCAGCAGGTCGGGCGCGGACTCCACCTCGCCGTTCATCGTCGTCGGGACGGGCGGCGCCCATTTGGTGATCCCGAGCAGTCCGGCGAAGTCCGTGCCCTCCTGCGCCGCCCGCGCCAGGTCCACTCCGGCCAGCGCACGCGGCCGGCACACCAGCCCCTGCGACAGCTCGCCGCGCAGCCGGACGGCCTTGACCCGGTCGGCGGCGCCGCCGGCGAGGCGCCCGGTCAGGCCGAGCTCCTCGATCAGTCCGGCGGGCAGCACGGCCTGTTCGGGTATGTAGACGGCGAACTCGCCGGTGCGGTATGCGCCCTTGGCGACGACGGCGCGGTACAGGCCCACCTGGGCCAGCTCCAGCGCGTCGGCGTTCGGGTGGTCGTGGACGGTCAGCTCTTCGGCGGTGACCCGCAAGGTCGACATGGGCGCAACTCCTGGGACGTGACGGTGTCGTGGGTGACGGTGTCGGCTACGACGGCGTCCACTGTGCGGGCCGGCATTTTTGCTGGTCCAGCGGAAATCGCGGTGTTAGCCTGACCCGCCTTCCCTTCCCCGCCGCCCCCGGAGGTTCCCGTGCCGCGCCGTCCCGTCACCGTCGTCACCGGAGGCAGCCGGGGCATCGGCGCCGCGGCCTGTGTGCGGCTGGCCGCCGAGGGCCATGACGTCGTGCTCGGCTACCTCCGGGACGACGCGGCGGCCGAGGCCGTCGCGGAACGCGTACGGGCGGCCGGCGCGCGCTGTCTGACCGTACGGGGCGACACCTCCCGGGAGTGCGGGGTGGAGCGGCTCTTCGACCTCGCCGGGGCCGAGTTCGGCGCCGTGACAGCCCTGGTGAACAACGCCGGGGTGACCGGCCCGCTCGGCCGGCTCGCCGACGCCTCGACCGAGGACCTGCGGCGCGTGGTCGAGGTCAACCTGCTGGGGTACCTGCTGTCCTGCCGCCGCGCCGCCCGGGACATGGCGGAGGCGGGCGGCGGGGCCATCGTGAACGTCTCCTCGACGGCCGCCACGCTCGGCAGCCCCGGCGAGTACGTCCACTATGCGGCGACCAAGGCCGCCGTCGACGCCCTGACGGTGGGGCTGGCCAAGGAACTCGGCCCGGACGGCGTCCGGGTCAACGCGGTCGCACCGGGCATCGTCGAGACCGGCATGCACGCCGCGATGGGCGACCCCGACCGGCCGGCCCGGGCGGCCGCCGGGATTCCGCTCGGGCGGGCCGGGCAGCCCGAGGAGATCGCCGGGGCCATCGCGTGGCTGCTGTCCCCGGACGCCTCGTACACGACGGGCGCCGTCCTGCGGGTCTCGGGCGGCCGCTGAGCGGTGGCGGTGTCGGCCGCCGGCCAGCCCGGTCAGCCCGGTCAGCCGCCGAACGCCGCCTGCGTGGCCGGGCCGTACACCCCCGGCTGGTCGCCCTTGATGTCCCGGTCGCGCTGGAGCTGCGCGACCCCGCGCTTGGTCTGGCTGTCGTAGACGCCGGTGACCGAGACGTACGTGAACCCCTGCCCGAGGAGCCGCTGCTGGAGGGCGCTCACCTCGGGCCCGCGGTCGCCCATCCGCAGCGTCCCGGTCGGCTCCGACGACGGCCGGACGGACGGGGCGCCCGCCGGGGGCGTCGGCTTCGGGCTCGGCGGCGTGGACGGCCCGGACGGCGCCGCCGGCGCCGTCGCCGGGGGCGTGGAGCGTCCGGAGGCCCGTCCGGACCCTGCGGGCGAGGGCTCGTCGGTGTCGCCGCCGGCGCCGGCGCTGCGTGCCGGGAGCATCGGAACGGACAGGTCCGGCCGGACCACGGCGCGGCCGGGCTGCGGGTCGGGGCCGGTCAGCAGCCACACCAGCGAACCGGCGCCGCCGAGGGCGAGCAGGGCGAGGACCGCCAGCGGAAGCCGGCTGCCGCGCTCGCGCCCGGCGGCGCGGCCCCTGTGCGCGGCGTGGGCCCCGTGCGCGGCGTGGGGCGCGGCGTGGGGCGCGGCGTGGGGCGCGGCGTGGGGCGCGGCGTGGGCGCCGCGCGCGGTGCCCGCGCGGGTGGCGGCGGGTGGGGCGGGCGGGGGGGGGCGCGGG
>NZ_JBHYVA010000289.1:0-9874 GCF_042750055.1 Streptomyces sp. NPDC059456 | reverse complement strand
GTGTCCAGCAGTTGCGGCAGGTCCTTGATGACCGGCACGAGCAGGGTCTGCATCACCGCGACGACGGCCCTGCTCCGGGGGTTGCGGCACCGGTCCCAGCGGCGTCGCACGGAGAGGCCGCCGGTCTGGCCAAGGCACCGGCTGCGCTCCGCGGCGGCTCTGCCACGGCGCGTTCACCGCGCCTGGTCCGTCGCGGCCGTCACCTTCGTGACGATCATCGGGGCCGCGGCCTTCGCCTCCCTTCCCGGCCTGCTCATCGAGCCGCTGCACGAGGAGTTCGCCTGGTCGCGGGGCACGATCGGCTTCGCCGTCTCGGTGAACCTCGCGCTGTACGGGCTCACCGCGCCCTTCGCCGCCGCCCTGATGGACCGTTTCGGCATCCGCAGGGTGGTGGCCCTGGCCCTGCTGGTCATATCCGGCGGCACGGTGGCCACCCTGTGGATGACGGCGTCCTGGCAGCTGGTGCTGTTCTGGGGCGTACTGGTGGGCCTGGGCAGCGGCTCCATGGCGCTGGCCTTCGCGGCGACCGTGACCAACCGCTGGTTCACCGCGCGGCGCGGGCTGGTCACCGGCATCCTGACCGCGGCCGGCGCCTCCGGCCAGCTGGTCTTCCTGCCGCTGCTGTCCTGGCTGGTGGTGCACCACGGCTGGCGTCCGGCGGCCGTGACGGTGTCGCTGGCGGCGCTGTCGGTCGTCCCGTTCGTGTGGCTGCTGCTGCGCGACCACCCGGCCGACGTGGGGCTCGCGCCGTACGGGGGCACCTGGGCCGAGAAGCCGGCGCCGGCCGCGGGTGCGGCGCGCCGGGCGGTGACGGTGCTGTTCAAGGCGGCCCGGACCGGACCGTTCTGGCTGCTGGCGGGCACCTTCGCGATCTGCGGGGCCTCGACCAACGGGCTGGTCAAGACCCACTTCGTACCGGCGGCGCACGACCACGGCATGCCCGTGACCGCGGCCGCGGGGCTGCTCGCGGTGATCGGCGTGTTCGACGTGATCGGCACGGTCGCCTCCGGCTGGTTCACGGACCGCTTCGAGGCGCGCCGCCTGCTGGCGGTGTACTACGCGCTGCGCGGGATCTCGCTGATGTTCCTGCCGGTGCTGCTGGCGCCGTCCGTGCACCCGCCGATGGTCTTCTTCATCGTCTTCTACGGGCTCGACTGGGTCGCGACCGTCCCGCCGACCATCGCGCTCTGCCGCGAGCACTACGGGGAGGACAGCGCGATCGTCTTCGGCTGGGTCCTTGCCTCGCACCAGGTGGGCGCGGCGCTGGTGGCCTTCCTGGGCGGCCTGGCCCGCGACGCGTTCGGCTCGTACGACCTGGTCTGGTACGCCTCGGGCGCACTGTGCGCGATGGCCGCGCTGATGGCGATGGTGATCCGCCGCCGCACGCACGGTCCGCTCGCTGCGTGAGGACGGCGGCACGGCGCCCCCGGGGCGGCCGGCGGTCCGACGACGGCCGCCCGAACAGCGGCGCGGGCCGGGCGGCCGGGGTCAGGAACCTGCCGGAACCGTGGACCTGAGGGTGCCGTCCGGGGCCGCCAGCAGGACCGGGGTGGCCGGGCCGCCCAGGTCGCGGACCGCCGCGCGGTCGGCGGCGGCCACCGCCTCCGCCGAGCTGACCACGGCCGCGGCCTCCAGGGACTCGGCCCCGCTGGCCACGGCCATCGCGACCGCCGTCTGCAGGGCGCTCAGCTTGAGGGACTCCAGGTCCACCGTCCCGGCGACGTAGGTGCGGCCCGTCTCGTCCCGTACCGCCGCGCCCTCGGGCACCCCGTTGCGGGCCCGGGCGCTGCGCGCCAGCGTGATGATCTTGCTGTCCTCGGGGTTGATCCCGGTGGTGTCGGTCATGGTCGAAAGCATATGGAGCGCCCCGGAGGGGCCGCACGACGGCCCCGCCGGGGCGCCCTCATCACGGCCGGTCGAGCCGCAGCCGCTCCGCCCTCGGCAGGCCGGCGACCACCAGGTCGTACGAGTCCTCGATCAGCTCCCGCACCAGCGCGTCCGGCAGCCCGCCGACCGTCACCGTGTTCCAGTGCCGCTTGTTCATGTGCCAGCCCGGGGCGACCGCGTCGTGCTCCGCCCGCAGCCGTACCGCCTGCTCCGGCTCGCACTTGAGGTTCACCCTCAGCGGGTCCCCGTCCAGCGCGGACAGCGCGAACATCTTGCCGAGCACCTTGAACACCGAGGCCTCCGGGCCGAAGGGGAACTCCTCCACCGCCGCGTTGAAACCCAGGCAGAACCCGCGCAGCTCCGCCGGCGTCATTCGCCCTCCCCGCCCTCGCCGGCCGCCGGAGCCACCGGCTCCACCAGCACGGTCACGATCTTGTTCCGCCGGCCCGCCGGGGACTCGGCCGTCAGCCGCAGCGGCCGCCCGTCCGGCAGCTCCACGAGCGCCGAGGCGCCCGCGATCGGCACCCGGCCCAGCGCCTTCGCCAGCAGCCCGCCGACCGTCTCCACGTCCTCGTCGTCGAAGTCCTCGACCTTGAACAGCTCGCCGAGGTCGGTGATGTCCAGGCGCGCCGTCACCCGGTAGCGGTCCTCGCCCAGGTCCTCGACGGGGGCGAGTTCACGGTCGTACTCGTCGGTGATCTCGCCGACGATCTCTTCGAGGATGTCCTCGATGGTGACGATGCCCGCGGTGCCGCCGTACTCGTCGATGACCACGGCCACGTGGTTGCGCACCTGCTGCATCTCCCGCAGCAGATCACCCGCGTTCTTGGTGTCCGGGACGAACACCGCCGGCCGCATCGCGGTCGTGACCAGGTCGGCCTCCGCGTCCCGGCTGATGTGCGTCTTGCGGACCAGGTCCTTCAGGTACACGATGCCGACGATGTCGTCCTCGTTCTCCCCGGTCACCGGGATGCGCGAGAAGCCCGACCGCAGGGCCAGCGTGGTCGCCTGACGGACCGTCTTGTACCGCTCGATGCAGACCAGGTCGGTGCGCGGCACCATCACCTCGCGCACCAGCGTGTCCCCGAGCTCGAAGACCTGGTGCACCATCCGGCGCTCCTCGTCCTCGATCAGCGACTCCTTCTCCGCGAGGTCGACCATCGCGCGCAGTTCCGCCTCGGAGGCGAACGGCCCCTTGCGGAAGCCCTTTCCGGGTGTGAGCGCGTTGCCGATGAGGATCAGCAGCTGCGGGATCGGCCCCATCACGCGGGCGAGCGGGACCAGGACGTACGAGGCCGCCGTCGCCGTGTTGAGGGGGTGCTGGCGGCCGATGGTGCGCGGGGAGACGCCCACGGCCACGAAGGACACGAGCACCATCACCGCGATCGCGACCAGCAGCGCCTTCCAGTTGTCGCCGAACTCGTCGAGGCAGACGTAGGTGACGAGCACCCCGGCGGCCATCTCGCAGGTGACCCGCACGAGCAGCGCCACGTTGAGGTAGCGGGTGGGGTCGGCGGCGACCTGTGCGAGCTTCTCGCTGCCGCGCCGGCCCTCCCGTACGGCCTGCTCGGCGCGGAAGCCGGAGATCCGGGCGATCCCGGACTCGGCGCACGCGGCGAACCAGGCCACCACCACCAGCAGCACCGCGCCGGTGATCAGCTGCGGGGCGGTCACGAGACGGTCGGGGCCGGAGACGGACCGGTCAGGCCGCGCTCACCGCGCCAGCCGTCGACGATGGCCGCCTGGAGGCCGAACATCTCGGCCTTCTCGTCCGGCTCCTCGTGGTCGTACCCGAGCAGGTGCAGCACCCCGTGGACGGTCAGGAGCTGGAGCTCCTCGTCCATGGAGTGCTGCGTCGGGGCGTCCTCGCCCTGCTTCTTCGCCACCTCGGGGCAGAGCACGATGTCGCCGAGGAGGCCCTGCGGGGGCTCCTCGTCGTCCTTCGACGGCGGACGGAGCTCGTCCATCGGGAAGGACATGACGTCGGTGGGACCCGGCAGGTCCATCCACTGGATGTGGAGCTGCTCCATGGCGTCCTCGTCGACGACGATGACGGAGAGCTCGGACAGCGGGTGGATCCGCATCCGGGTGAGCGCGTAGCGGGCGATGTCGAGGATCGCCCGCTCGTCGACCTCGGTTCCGGACTCGTTGTTGACGTCGATCGACATGGTGCGCTGGGTTCTACTTCCGCTGGTAGCCGTTCCGGGACCGGTCGTCCTGGCTGTCGTCGTACTTCTCGTACGCATCGACGATACGGCCGACGAGCTTGTGCCGGACGACATCCTCGGACGTGAGCCGCGAGAAGTGGATGTCCGGGACCCCTTCGAGGATCGTCTGGACCTGGCGCAGACCCGACTTGGTGCCGCCGGGGAGGTCGACCTGGGTGATGTCACCGGTGATGACGATCTTCGAATCGAAGCCGAGACGGGTCAGGAACATCTTCATCTGTTCCGGGCTCGTGTTCTGCGCCTCGTCCAGGACGACGAAGGCCTCGTTGAGGGTGCGCCCGCGCATGTACGCGAGCGGGGCCACCTCGATGGTCCCGGCGGCCATGAGCCGCGGGATCGAATCCGGGTCGATCATGTCGTGCAGCGCGTCGTACAGCGGGCGCAGGTACGGGTCGATCTTGTCGAAGAGCGTGCCCGGCAGGAAGCCGAGCCGCTCGCCCGCCTCGACGGCGGGGCGGGTCAGGATGATCCGGCTGACCTGCTTGGACTGGAGGGCCTGGACCGCCTTGGCCATGGCGAGGTACGTCTTGCCGGTACCGGCGGGGCCGATGCCGAACACGATCGTGTTCTTGTCGATCGCATCGACGTACCGCTTCTGGTTGAGGGTCTTGGGGCGGATGGTGCGGCCGCGGCTGGAGAGGATGTTCTGGGTGAGCACCTCCGCGGGCGTCTCGTCCGGGCCGTTGCCGTTGCCGCTCGCCTTGAGCATGGCGATCGAGCGTTCCACTGCGTCCTCCGTCATCGGCTGCCCGGTGCGGAGCACCAGCATCATCTCGTCGAACAGGCGCTGGATCAGGGCGACTTCCGCCGCTTCTCCGACCGCGCTGACCTGATTGCCCCGAACATGGATGTCGGCCTTCGGGAAGGCCTTCTCGATCACGCGCAACAGGGCGTCACCCGAGCCGAGCACCGCGACCATCGGGTGCCTGGCCGGAACGGTGAAGTGGGCTCGCGCCTGCCCCGGCGCCGGTGTCTGGGCTGTGGGTGTCTGAGTCATGGGCCGGCACTGTGGCCTGCACATACCTCCCGCTGAGGGGCCTCGCCGATCGACGACCTCCGGAGTACCAAGGGTACGACTCCGCCGGACCATCCCCGAGGGGTTTTCCCCGCCCCTCGCCCCGCCGGGGCCGGGCCGGCTCAGACCGGGTGGCGGAAGCCGATGGTCGGGACCGCACGCCGCCGGGAGGCCGGCTCCGTGCCCGGCGGGACCAGCGCGTCCAGGAAGGCGTAGCGCGGTCGCAGGGCCTCGGGGGCCGTGCGCCACCAGTGGGCCACCTCGGGCCAGCCCGGGGCCGACAGCGAGCCGCCGAACTCCTGGACCGAGAGGGCCGCCGTCAGGCCCGCGAAGGCCAGCCGGTCCGCCAGCGGCCACCCCGCCAGGGTGCCCGTGACGAAGCCCGCCACGTAGACGTCGCCCGCCCCCGTCGGGTCCAGCGCGTCCACCGCGATCCCGGGCACCTCCGCCGTCTCGCCGGTCCGCCCGTCCACCGCGTACGAGCCCTCCGCGCCCATGGTCACCACCGCGACCGGCACCCTCTCGGCCAGCGCCCGGGCCGCGGCTCTCGGACACTCGGTCCGCGTGTACCGCATCGCCTCGCCCGCGTTCGGCAGGAACGCCTCGCAGTGCTCCAGGTCGGCCAGGGCGTCCAGGTCCCAGCGGCCGCTCTCGTCCCACCCCACGTCCGCGAAGACCCGCGCCCCGCGCCGCGCCGCCTCCGCGATCCACGCGTCCGTCCGCCCCTGCCCCAGGGAGGCCACGGCGGCCCGGGTGCGCGGCGGGCACTGGGGGAACGGCCCGGGGCCCGCCGGGGGCGGGGCCTCGTGGCCGTGCGAGACCATCGTGCGCTCCCCCTCGTACGCCATCGAGACCGTGACCGGGCTGTGCCAGCCGGGGATGGTCCGCGACATCGACAGGTCGATGCCCTCGCCCTGCTCCAGCGCGTCCCGGCAGTACTCGCCGTAGTGGTCGTCGCCGAACGCCGCGGCCAGCGAGGTGCGCAGGCCGAGCCTGGCCAGCGCGGTGGCCATGTTGGCCACGCCCCCGGGGCTGGAACCCATGCCGCGCGCCCAGGACTCCGTACCGCGGACCGGGGCCGAGTCGAGGCCGGTGAAGATGATGTCGAGGAAGACCGAGCCGGTCAGGTAGACGTCGAACCCCGGTTCGGCGGGGTCCCGCAGCGGACCGAGCGGGTCCACGGCTGCGCTGCGGATGGTGCGGCTGTCCCGACTGGTCACGGTGTACTCCCCGTTTGGTGCGAAGGCTCGTTTCTGCAAGCGGGCATGGAGTGGAAAGCTGATGGAAAGCTGCCAGCCCTGCCCGTCCCCGGCACGGCCAAAACCCAGTGTGTCGCACATCACTCTCATGCCGCTCTTCTCCGGGTCGCGAACCACTTGATAGACAAGGGCGCCGCGGTTCCGCGGAATCTTCCGCCGCACCTGCGCACCACCGGGAACTGCCGTGTCCGACAACGCCTCCGCGCCACCCGCCTCCTGGCCCCTGGTGGCCCTCTTCACCGCCGGATACGTCGCCTCGTACCTGCTCCCCACCGTCGTCGGCCGGCTCGACGCGCACCTCCCGCTGAGTCCCGCCCAGGCCGGGCTCGTCGGCACCGCCCTGCTGCTCGGCTCGGCCACGGCCGGATTCACCCTGGCCTCCCGCATCCCCCGCCACGGGCCCCGCCCGCTGGCCCGGCTCGGACTGCTGCTCGCCGCCCTGGGCTACGGCACGGCGGCCTCGACCACGGTGCTCCCGCTGGTGGTCGCGGGCGTCGTCGTCGGCGGCTTCGGCTCCGGTACCGCCACCGCCGTGGCCGCCGCCGGGATCGCCGGGCAGCGCGATCCCCACCGCACCTCGTCCCTCGGGCTGCTGTCCGTCTCGGCGACGGCGGGGGCCCTCTACCTGGCCCTGCCGCGCCTCGGCGGCGGGCACGCGCTCCCGTTCGCGGCCATCGCCCTGGTCGCGGCCCTGGCCTGGCCGGCGACCGGCCGGCTCGGCGGGCCCACCCGTCCGGGTCCTTCCGTACGGGGCACCGGGCGGCCGCCGCACCCGCGCGCCGGGGCGGTGCTGACGGGCTGCCTGCTGTTCTGGTCGCTGTCCCAGGAGGCGCTGTGGGGCGTCAGCGGCCGGATCGGCGCCGAGCAGGCGGGCCTGCCCGAGGCCACCCTGGGCGTCGTCTTCGCCGTGGCGCTGGGCGCGGGCCTGCTCGGGGTCACGGCCGCCTCCGCGTTCGGGGCCCGGCTGGGCCGGGCCGTCCCGGTCGGCGCGGGCACCGCCGCCATCGCGGGCTGCATCGTGCTGACGTCCGCCGCGGACGGGCTCGCCGGGTTCGCCACCGGGGAGATCCTGTGGAACGCGGTGTACCCGGTCGTCCTCTCGTACGTGATCGGCCTCGCGGCGGCCCTGGACCCGCGCGGCCGCTGGGCGGTGCTCGCCGGCGCCGCCTCCTCGCTGGGAACGGCCTGCGGGCCCGTGACGGGCAGCCTGCTCGCCGAGGCGTTCGGCTTCCCGGGCATGGGGCTGGTGCTGGGCGCGCTGCTGCTGACGGTGGCCGGACCGCTGACCGCCGTCGCGCTGCGCGCGGGCGCCCGCCCGGCGGCCGCGGAGCCCGTCCTGCGCGGCGACACCCCGGCGGCCTCCCCCGCGGGCGGCCCGGAGCCGACGGGCGCGCCCGTCCGCGTACGCCGCACCCCGCGCAGGATCCTGCTGCTCCCGCCGGCATCCGCCCGCACCCGCCGCGAGACGGAGGACAGCCTTTAGCCGCGCTTCGGCAGCGGGACGCGGGCGAGGTCCGCGGCGATCGTCAGTTCGCCCTCGAAGCCGGCGGCGCGGGCCTGGCGTTCGAACTCCTGCGGGTCCGGGTAGCGCTGCGAGAAGTGCGTCAGCACGAGGTGCCGGACGCCCGCGTCGCGGGCTGTCCGGGCCGCCTGGCCGGCGGTGAGGTGCCCGTGGTCGGTGGCCAGCGCCTCGTCCTCGTCGAGGAACGTGGACTCGATCACGAGCATGTCGCAGCCCGCGGCGAGCTCGTCCACGCCCGGACACAGCCGGGTGTCCATGACGAAACCGAAGCTCTGCCCCGGCTTGTGCTCGCTGACGTCGTCGAGCGTGACCCCGCCCAGCCGCCCCTCGCGCAGGATCCGGCCGACGTCGGGCCCCTTGATCCCGTGCCGCGCGAGCAGTTCGGGCACCATGCGGCGCCCGTCCGGTTCGGTCAGCCGGTAGCCGAAGGACTCGACGGGGTGCGAGAGCAGCCGGGCTTCGAGCGTGTACGAGGGCTCCCGGGCCAGCGTCCCGCCCTCGGCCACGGGTTCCTCGCGCAGCGCTACGGTCTCCCGGTAGGCGGTGGCGTACCGGAGCCGGTCGAAGAACTTCTGCCCGGAGGCCGGGTAGTGGGCGGTGACGGGGTGCGGGACCCGGTCCAGGTTGATGCGCTGGATCACCCCGGCGAGGCCGAGGCTGTGGTCACCGTGGAAATGGGTGATGCAGATCCGGTTGATGTCGTGCGCGGCCACCCCGGCGCGCAGCATCTGGCGCTGGGTGCCCTCGCCCGGGTCGAAGAGGATGCCCTCGCCGTCCCAGCGCAGGAGGTAGCCGTTGTGGTTGCGGTGGCGGGTGGGCACCTGGCTGGCGGTGCCCAGCACCACGAATTCGCGTGCGGACACGGTCTATCCGGGGGGCCACTGGAGGCCGCGCCCGCCGAGGAGGTGCGCGTGCGCGTGGAAGACGGTCTGGCCGGCTCCGGCGCCGGTGTTGAACACGATGCGGTAGCCGTGCCCGTCGATCTTCTCGTCGGCGGCGATGCGGCCGGCCTCGCGCAGCACGTCGGCGGCGACGGCCGGTTCGGCGGCGGCGAGGGAGGCCGCGTCGGGGTAGTGCACCCGGGGGATCACGAGCACGTGCGTGGGCGCCTGCGGGTTGATGTCCCGGAAGGCGAACGTCGTCTCGGTCTCCGCGACCACGGTCGCGGGGATGGTCCCCGCGACGATCTTGCAGAACAGGCAGTCCGCCTGCGGTTCCCCGGCCATTGCTCCGCCTTCCGTGACAGGGGCGTCGACGGGCCGCCGACGCCGATGTTGATCAGCCCGGGCATCGTATCCGGCGGCGCCGGTGGCCTCCTGCGTGTTTCAGGACCAGCGGCCGGTGCGCGCCAGGAGGACCGCGGTGGCCGCGGTGCCGGCGGTGGAGGTGCGCAGGACCGACGGTCCCAGGCGGTGGGGGTGGGCGCCGGCCTCCGCGAAGACGGCCAGCTCCTCCGGGGAGACCCCGCCCTCGGGGCCGACCACCAGGACGATGGAGCCGCCGGCCGGGAGCTCGGCCGTGGCCAGCGCCCCCGCGGGGGCGTCGCGGTCCTCGTGCAGGACCACCGCCAGATCGGCTCCGGCCAGCAGCGCCGCGACCTGCTTCGTGGACATGGCCTCCGCCACCTCGGGGAAGCGGACCCGGCGGGACTGCTTGCCCGCCTCCCGGGCCGTGGCCCGCCACTTGGCCAGGGACTTGGCGCCGCGGTCGCCGCGCCACTGCGTGATGCAGCGCGAGGCCTGCCAGGGGACGATGGCGTCCACACCGGTCTCGGTCATGGTCTCGACGGCGAGCTCGCCGCGGTCCCCCTTGGGCAGGGCCTGGACGACGGTGATCCGCACGGCCGGTTCCGGTTCCCCGCCGGTGGCGGAGACCGAGACGACCAGCCGGTCCTTGCCCTCGGCGGCCTTGACGACGCACTCGGCCCAGCGGCCGCGCCCGTCGGTGAGGACCACGTCCTCAC
>NZ_JBHYVA010000288.1:0-9885 GCF_042750055.1 Streptomyces sp. NPDC059456 | reverse complement strand
TCTGTGTCTCGGTGGCGGTGGGTGACACCCAGCCCCCGCGCCCCAGCCTCTCAACGTCATATGGACGGCGTCTCCACCGCGCGAGGAGAGCAGGGGCGGCGGCAGGCGCGCCGCGGGCCGGCGCCGACGGAAACCCGCGAAACGCCGCAAGGCCCTGGCCGTCGCCGCGTGGAGCGCCGCCGGCGTGGTCCTGCTGGGCGGGGCGGGCCTCGGCTGGTTCTACTTCCACCTGAACGGGAACCTCAAGACGGTCGACATCGACCAGGCGCTCGGCACCGACCGCCCGCAGAACGTGGACAACGGCTCGATGGACATCCTCGTCCTCGGCTCCGACTCCCGCGGCGGCGCCAATTCCGAGTACGGCCGCGACGACGGCGGCTCGGCCCGCTCCGACACGGCGATGATCGTCCACCTGTACGAGGGCCACAAGAAGGCCACCGTCGTGTCCATCCCGCGCGACACCATGGTCAACCGGCCGCCGTGCACGCTGGGCAACGGCAAGACCGACCGCGGCAGCTCGCGCTCCCAGTTCAACGAGTCGTTCACCATCGGCGGGGCCGCCTGCGCGGTCAAGACCGTCGAGAAGATGTCGGGGATCCGCATGGACCACTACATCGAGGTCGACTTCACCGGCTTCAAGAAGATCATCGACAACCTCGGCGGCGTCGAACTGACCACCAGCAAGCCGATCAAGGACGGATCGAGCCACCTCGACCTCCCGGCCGGCCGCAACAAGCTGAACGGCGAGCAGTCCCTGGGCCTCGTACGCACCCGCAAGAGCGTCGGCGACGGCTCCGACCTGGGCCGAATACAGCTCCAGCAGGCGTTCATGAAGGCCCTGATCAAGCAGGTCAAGGGCATCGGAGTCTTCGACAACCCCAAGCGGCTGCTCGACCTCGCCGACACCGGCACCAAGGCGCTCACCACCGACAAGTCGCTCGGCGACGTGAAGTCCCTGATGGGCTTCGCGCAGAGCCTCCAGGGCATCGACGCCCAGGACATGAAGATGATCACCCTGCCGGTGGGCCCGGACGCCCGCGACGCGGACCGCGTCGCCCCGCTGGCCAAGGAGTGCAAGATGGTCTGGGACGCCCTCCTGGCCGACCAGCCCGTTCCCGCGGACGCCACCAAGGACTCGATGGGCGACAAGGGCACGGCGGGCTCGATCGTCCAGCAGCCGTAGCCGGCCCACAGTCCGGACCTTTCCGTAAAAGGCCTGCTCAGGGGCGTTCCGCGTGGACACGGAATAGATGCCGCTCCCGCCCCGTTGAGGGAGTCGTCCTCAGAATTTTGACAGGCAGCCCGGTCCTGGCAGACTGGTCTGTCGGCCCCGGTTCACGCAGTGCGCAATTCGGCTCCTGCGACCCGGCGCCCTCCCGAATCTAGGAGACACCTTGAAGCGCGATGTTCACCCCGAGTACGTCGAGACCCAGGTCAGCTGCACCTGTGGCGCGTCGTTCACCACCCGTAGCACCCTGACCGAAGGCACCATCCGTGCCGAGGTCTGCTCCGAGTGCCACCCGTTCTACACGGGCAAGCAGAAGATCCTCGACACCGGTGGCCGCGTCGCCCGCTTCGAGGCCCGCTTCGGCAAGGCTGCCGGCTCGAAGTAGCGAGCCCCCGGCGCCGGACCCCGGCTGCACCCTGTCCACACGGGGGCAGCCGGACCGGCGCCTTTGTCGTCCCGCAGCCCTTTTTCACACTTTTCACTTCAGGAGCCCCCGATGTTCGAGGCGGTCGAGGAACTGGTCGGCGAGCACGCCGACCTTGAGAAGAAGCTCGCCGACCCTTCGGTCCACTCGGATCAGGCCAACGCGCGCAAGCTCAACAAGCGCTACGCGGAGCTGACCCCGATCGTCGCGACCTTCCGTGCCTGGAAGCAGTCCGCCGAGGACATCGAGACGGCGAAGGAGTTCGCGGCCGACGACCCGGACTTCGCCGCGGAGGTGAAGGAGCTCAGCGCGCAGCGCGAGGAGCTCACCGAGAAGCTGCGCCTGCTGCTCGTCCCGCGCGACCCCAGCGACGACAAGGACGTGCTCCTCGAGGTCAAGGCGGGTGCGGGCGGCGACGAGTCGGCCCTGTTCGCCGGCGACCTGCTGCGCATGTACCTGCGCTACGCCGAGCGCGTGGGCTGGAAGACCGAGATCATCGACGCCACCGAGTCCGAGCTCGGCGGCTACAAGGACGTCCAGGTCTCCGTCCGCACCAAGGGCGGCAACGGTGCCACCGAGCCCGGCCAGGGCGTCTGGGCCCGCCTGAAGTACGAGGGCGGCGTGCACCGCGTGCAGCGCGTTCCGGCCACCGAGTCGCAGGGCCGCATCCACACCTCCGCCGCCGGCGTGCTCGTCACCCCGGAGGCCGAGGAGGTCGAGGTCGAGATCAACCCGAACGACCTGCGCATCGACGTGTACCGCTCGTCGGGCCCCGGCGGCCAGTCCGTCAACACCACCGACTCGGCCGTGCGCATCACGCACATCCCGACCGGCGTGGTCGCCTCCTGCCAGAACGAGAAGAGCCAGCTCCAGAACAAGGAGCAGGCGATGCGCATCCTGCGGTCGCGCCTGCTGGCCGCGGCCCAGGAGGCCGCCGAGCAGGAGGCCTCCGACGTGCGCCGCAGCCAGGTGCGCTCCGTGGACCGCTCCGAGAAGATCCGTACGTACAACTTCCCGGAAAACCGGATCTCGGACCACCGGACCGGTTTCAAGGCGTACAACTTGGACCAGGTGCTCGACGGCGACCTCGATCCGATGATCCAGGCCTGCGTCGACGCGGACTCGGCCGCCAAGCTCGCGTCCGCGACCTGATCCGCGCGCCCCGCAGCACCCTGCACGACCCCTGCTCGACCCCCCGTACGACAGCAGCCCGGAGGACCAGCGTGAACTTGCTGCTTGCCGAGGTGGCCCAGGCCACCCAGCGGCTGGCCGCCGCCGGCGTGCCCTCACCGCGCTTCGACGCGGAGGAGCTCGCGGCCTTCGTGCACGGCGTCAAGCGGGGGGAACTGCACCACGTCAAGGACGCGGACTTCGACGCCCGCTACTGGGAGGCCGTCGCCCGCCGCGAGGCGCGCGAGCCGCTCCAGCACATCACCGGCCGCGCCTTCTTCCGGTACCTGGAGCTCCAGGTCGGCCCCGGGGTGTTCGTGCCCCGGCCCGAGACCGAATCGGTCGTGGACTGGGCCATACACGCCGTCCGGGCGATGGACGTCGTCGAGCCGCTGATCGTGGACCAGTGCACGGGCTCCGGCGCCATCGCGCTGGCCATGGCGCAGGAGGTGCCGCGCTCGCGCGTCCACGCGGTCGAGCTCTCCGAGGACGCCCTGCGGTGGACCCGCAAGAACGCCGAGGGCTCCCGGGTCACCGTCCACCAGGGCGACGCGCTGAGCGCCCTGCCCGAGCTGGACGGCCAGGTCGACCTGGTGATCTCGAACCCGCCGTACATCCCGCTCACCGAGTGGGAGTACGTCGCCCCCGAGGCCCGCGACCACGACCCCGAGATGGCCCTGTTCTCCGGCGAGGACGGCCTCGACACCATCCGCGGCATCGAGCGCACCGCGCACCGGCTGCTGCGGCCCGGCGGCATCGTCGTCATCGAGCACGCCGACACCCAGGGCGGACAGGTCCCGTGGATCTTCGCCGAGGAGCGGGGCTGGGCCGACGCCGCCGACCACCCCGACCTCAACAACCGCCCGCGCTTCGCCACCGCCCGCAAGGCGCTGCCGTGACGGGCGCGACCCCCCCCCCCCCCCCCCTCGCCCCGCGCGCGCGCCCGGGGGCGTTGTCGTGGGCGTCAACTCGCCTTGAGTGAACCGGATTTGGACACGGCTGGATAACAGCGGCGCCAGCCTCTTGTCAGTGCAATTTCACATTACTATGTTACCGGTCACATCATAGAGCGCGGCCCTTCACTGGAGTGACCCATGACCAAGCGCACCCAACTCGCCCTCGCCACCGCCCTGGTGGCGGCACTCGCACTCGGTGCCTCGGGCTGCTCCGACCCCAAGAAGGGCTCATCCGGCGCCGGTGCGAGCAACCCCGCCGCCGGCAACGACGGCAAGGTCCTCGGCGGGACGCCGGTCAAGGGCGGCACCCTCACCGTGCTGTCCAACCAGGACTTCTCCCACCTCGACCCCGCCCGCAACTGGGTGATGCCGGCGATGGACTTCGGCACCCGCCTCCTCTACCGCACGCTCGTCACCTTCAAGGCCGAACCCGGCAAGGCCGGCAGCGAGCTCGTCCCCGACCTCGCCACCGACCTCGGCACCCCGTCCAACGGCGGCAGGACGTGGACCTTCACCCTCAAGGAGGGCCTGAAGTACGAGGACGGCACCCCCGTCAAGGCGCAGGACGTCAAGTACAACGTCGAGCGCTCCTTCGCCCCCGACCTCACCGGCGGACCCGACTACGCGGCCCAGTACCTCGCCGGCACCGAGGGATACAAGGGCCCCCTCCAGGGGCAGCACCTCGACTCGGTGAAGACCCCCGACGACCGCACGATCGTCTTCGAACTCAAGCGGCCGGTCGCCGAGTTCTCCGCCACCGCCACCCTCCCCACCTTCGCGCCGGTCCCGCAGTCCCAGGAGAAGGGCACCCAGTACGACGCCCGCCCGTTCTCCTCCGGCCCGTACAAGATCGAGTCGTACGACCGCGACAAGAAGCTGGTCCTCGTCCGCAACGAGCACTGGGACCAGAAGACCGACCCGGTCCGCAAGGCCTACCCGGACAAGTTCGTCGTCGTCATGGGACTCAAGGGCGGCCAGGTCGACGACCGCATCATCGCCGGCGAAGGAGCCGACGCCTCGGCCGTCGAGTACTTCAACATGCGCCCCGAGAGCGCCCTGAAGGTGCTGCCGAAGCCGGAGGTCAAGGCGCGGCTGCTCGCCGAGTCCCAGGGCTGTACGGTCATGCTCCACCTGAACAACTCCCGCGCCCCCTTCAACGACCCGAAGGTCCGCGAGGCCCTCCAGTACGCCGTCGACAAGGAGGCCGTGATCACCGCGGGCGGCGGGCCGGCCCTCAACGAGGTGGCCACCGCCTACCTGCCCCCGGCGCTCTCCGGCGGCAAGCAGGCCGACACCCTGAAGATCCCCCCGGCCGGCGACCCGGCCAAGGCCAAGGAACTGCTCAAGGCCGCCGGCAAGGAGAGCCTGAAGGTCTCCCTCGCCGTCTCCACCGGCGACAAGGGCAAGGCGGAGGCCATCCAGCAGGGCCTGGCCCGCGCCGGCATCGAGGTCGTGATCGACACCGTCGACCCCGGCGCGTACTACGACGTCATCGGGGACCTCTCCACCACCCCGGACATGACCTACACCGGCTGGTGCCCCGACTACCCCTCCGGCTCCACCTGGATCCCGTTCGTCTTCGACGGACGCACCATCAAGGACAAGGGCAACCAGGGCAACTACGCCCAGTTCCGCGACGAGGCCACCATGAAGCGGATCGACGAGATCAACGCCATGGCCGACGCCAAGCAGGCCAACCAGGCCTGGATCGACCTGGACGCGGACCTCATGAAGAAGTCCCCTGCCATCCCGGTCCTGCTGGAGCGCAAGCCGCTGCTGGTCGGCCCCAACATCGCGGGCGCCTACGGCCACCCGGTGTGGACCGGCACCATCGACTACGGCACCGTCGGCCTCAAGGACCCCTCGAAGAGCCAGGGCTGAGGACGAGGGAGCCCCCGACGCCATGACCACCACCGCGCCGGTCCCGGAAGACCGCGCCACCCCCGCCCCCGGCGCCGGCCCGGCGCCGGGCAAAGCGCCGGCCCCGCCTCCCGGTCCGGCCACCGCCTCCGCCACCGCCTCGGCCTCCGCCACCGCCCCGGCCTCCGGTCCCGCCACCGCCCCGGCTCCCGGTCCCGCTGCCGTACCGCCCGCGGCAGCGCACGGCAGCAGCCCCTGGCAGCTCGCCCGGCGGGAGCTGCGCCGCCGCCCCGCCGTCCGCGTCAGCCTCTGCGTCGTCCTCCTCTTCGTCCTGATGGCCGCCACCGCCCCCTGGCTGGGCGCGCTCGGCGGCTGGTCCCCCGAGGAGTTCGACAAGGCCGCCATCGACCCCTACCTCGGCGGCCAGCCCCTCGGCTCCCTCGGCGGGATCAGCCCCGAGCACTGGCTCGGCGTCGAACCCGTCACCGGCCGCGACCTGTTCGCCCGCGTCGTCCACGGCGCCCAGGTCTCCCTCCTGATCGCCTTCGCCGCGACCGCCATCGTCGTCGTCACGGGCACCGCCGCGGGGATCGCCGCCGGCTACTTCGGCGGCCGCACCGACACGGTCCTGTCCCGGCTGATGGACCTCACCATGTCCTTCCCCTCCCTCATCTTCATGATCGCGATGCTGTCGGTGGCCAAGGACGTCAACCGGATCGTGCTCATGACCACCGTCATCGGCCTCTTCGGCTGGCCCGGCGTGGCCCGCGTCGTCCGCGGCCAGACCCTCTCCCTCAAACACCGCGAGTACGTCGACGCCGCCCGCGTCGGCGGCGCGAGCTCCTGGCGGATCCTGACCCGCGACATCCTCCCGGGCGTCTCGGGCCCGGTCATCGCCTACACCACCCTGCTCATCCCCGGGATGATCAGCACCGAGGCCGCGCTCAGCTACCTCGGCGTGGGCGTGCGCCCGCCCACCCCGTCATGGGGCCAGATGATCGCCGAGTCCGTCGCCTTCTACGAGACCGACCCCATGTACTTCGTCATCCCGAGCGCCTTCCTCTTCCTCGCGGTCCTCGCCTTCACCCTGCTCGGCGACGCCCTGCGCGACATCCTCGACCCGAGGGGCGGCCGCAGTTGATCCTCTACCTCGCACGCCGGCTCCTCGCCCTCGCGGGCGTCCTGCTCGCCATCGCCGCCGTCACCTTCCTCATCTTCTACGTGCTGCCCTCCGACCCGGCCGCGGCCGCCTGCGGCAAGACCTGCAGCGCCGAACGGCTGGCCGACGTACGCGCCTACCTCGGCCTGGACCAGCCGCTGTGGCGGCAGTTCACCGACTTCCTCACGGGCATCTTCACGGGCCGCACCCTCGGCAGCGGCCAGTACGCCGTCCAGTGCGACTTCCCCTGCCTGGGCTACTCCTACGAGAACTCCCTGCCCGTGTGGGACCTGCTGATGGACCGCCTCCCGGTCTCCGCCTCCCTCGCCCTCGGCGCCGCCGCGCTGTGGCTCGTCCTCGGCCTCGGCGCCGGCGTGACCGCCGCCCTGCGCAAGGACACCGCCACCGACAAGGCCCTGATGGTCGGCGCCGTCGCGGCGGCTTCGCTGCCCGTCTACTTCACCTCCGTGATGCTCATCTACGGGGTGATCCGCGTCGCCGGGCTGCTGCCCTACCCCACCTACCAGGCCTTCACCGACGACCCGCTCGGCTGGGCCGCCAACCTGCTGCTGCCCTGGACCGCGCTGGCCCTGCTCTACGCCGCCATGTACGCCCGGCAGAGCCGGGGTTCCATGATCGAGGCCATGGCCGAGCCGTACATCCGCACCGCCCGCGCCAAGGGCATGCCCGAACGCACCGTCGTCGTCAAACACGGCCTGCGCTCCGGGATGACCCCCATCCTCACCATCTTCGGCATGGACCTCGGCGGGCTGCTCGCCGGCGCCGTCATCACCGAGTCCATCTTCGGACTCCCCGGCATCGGGCGGCTGTTCTACGGGGCCCTGGTCAGCTCGGACCAGCCGGTGGTCCTCGGGGTCACCCTGCTCGCGGCCTTCTTCATCGTCGCCGCCAACCTCGTCGTCGACCTCCTGTACGCCGTCATCGACCCGAGGGTGAGGTACTGATGGCCGCCCTGCTGGAAGTGCGCGATCTGCGCGTCACGTTCCCCACCCCGCGCGGCCCCGTACGGGCCGTCGACGCCCTCGGCTTCACGGTCGAGGCCGGGCGGACCCTCGGCATCGTCGGCGAGTCCGGGTCCGGCAAGTCCGTCACCTCGCTCGCCGTCATGGGCCTGCACCGGGGCGCCGAGGTCGGCGGCTCCATCGCCCTGTCCGGGCAGGAGCTCACCGGGATGTCCGAGAAGGAGCTGTCCCGGCTGCGCGGCCGGAAGATGGCCATGATCTTCCAGGACCCGCTGTCCAGCCTGCACCCCTACTACACGGTCGGCGAGCAGATCGCCGAGCACTACCGGGTCCACTTCAGGGCCGGCCGGGCCGCCGCGCGCAGGCGGGCCGTCGACATGCTCGGCGAGGTCGGCATCCCGGAACCCGCCCGCCGGGCCGGGGAGTACCCGCACCAGTTCTCCGGCGGCATGCGCCAGCGCGCGATGATCGCCATGGCCCTGGCCTGCGAACCCGACCTGCTGATCGCCGACGAGCCCACCACGGCCCTCGACGTGACCGTGCAGGCGCAGATCCTGGAACTCATCGCCCGGCTCCAGCAGGAGCGCGGCCTCGGCGTCGTGATGATCACCCACGACCTGGGCGTGGTCGCCCGCGTCGCCCACGAGGTCCTGGTCATGTACGGCGGCCGGGCCGCCGAACAGGCCGGGGCCGACGAGCTGTTCGCCGACCCCGCGCACCCGTACACCCGGAGCCTGCTCGACTCGCTGCCCCGGCTGGACGATTCCGACGACGAGCCGCTGCGGGCCATCCCCGGCTCCCCGCCCTCCCTCCTCGCACCCGCCCCGGGCTGCGCGTTCGCCCCGCGCTGCGGGCTCGCGGCCGCGGCCGGCGGGGAGCAGCGCCGCCGGTGTGACACCGAGCGGCCCGAGCTGCGGTCCCACGGCACCGCCGCGCGCACCGCCGCCTGCCATTTCGCGGGGGTGGGCCCCGGGCCCGGCGCCGCGCCCGATCCCGCCCCGGAGGCGACCCGATGACCGTAGAGGCCCGCCCCCCGGACACCACCGCCGCGGCGGACCGGACCGCGGCGGACCCGGCCCCGCCCGGACCGCTGCTGTCCGTACGGGACCTCACCATGGCCTTTCCCGGCCGGCGTTCCGCGTCCGGGCGCCGGGGGGCGCCCGTGCGCGCCGTCGACGGGATCTCCTTCGACCTCGCGGCGGGCGAAACGCTGGGCCTGGTGGGCGAGTCGGGCTGCGGGAAGTCCACCACCGGCCGGATGCTGGTGCGGCTGCTGGAACCCACCGCGGGCGTCATCACCTTCGACGGCAGGGACATCACCCGGCTCCCGCAGGGCAGGCTCCGGCCGCTGCGCCGCCACCTCCAGATGGTCTTCCAGGACCCGCACTCCTCCCTCAACCCCCGTCAGACGGTCGCCCGGATCATCTCCGACCCGCTGCTCGTGCAGGGCCGGTCGGCGGCCGACGCACGCCGCCGGGCGGCCGAGCTGATGGACCTGGTCGGGCTGATCCCGGAGCACATCGACCGCTACCCGCACGAGTTCTCCGGCGGCCAGGCCCAGCGCATCGGGATCGCCCGCTCCCTGGCCACCAGTCCCCGGCTGATCGTCGCGGACGAGCCGGTCTCCGCCCTCGACGTCTCCGTCCAGGCGCAGATCGTCAACCTGATGGAACGCCTGCGCCGCGAACTGGGCCTGGCCTACGTGTTCATCGCGCACGACCTGTCGGTGGTGAAACGGGTCAGCGACCGGGTCGCGGTGATGTACCTCGGCCGCATCGTCGAGATCGGGGAGAAGCACGCCCTGTACGGGAACCCCCAGCACCCGTACACCCGCGCGCTGCTGTCCGCCGTACCGCTGCCGGACCCGGCGGCGGAGCGGCGGCGCGAGCGGATCGTGCTGCTCGGCGATCCGCCGAGCCCGGCCGCCCCGCCCCCGGGCTGTACGTTCCATCCGCGCTGCCCGAAGGCGCAGGAGGTCTGCCGCACGGAGCGCCCGCTGCTGCGGATCGCCGCCTCTCGCGAGGTGGCCTGCCACTTCCCCGGTGACTGACGGGGATCCAGGGGAAGAGGGAGGGACCCGGAGCCGGCACGGCCGGCCCGGGGCC
>NZ_JBHYVA010000287.1:0-9901 GCF_042750055.1 Streptomyces sp. NPDC059456 | reverse complement strand
TGCCGAAGGAGGGGTGCCCGGCCCGGGGAGCCCGCCCGGCCGGCTCCGGGTGCAGGTCCTCGTCCCGGTAACGGCGCACGTTCCGGTGCCAGTTGAGGACGGCGGCCATCCAGTCCCCCAGCTCGCGCGCGTACGTGTCGATCGAGGCCCGCGCCGCGGCGCCCAGGCCGTGGTCCTCGCAGAGCAGCGGCAGCTGGTGGTCACGGATGTGCTCGAACTCCCCGACGCGCTGCACCATCAGGTCGGCGACGATCGCGAACGCCTGCGGGTAGTCGATGCCGAAGAAGTTCTGGGTGACCAGGACGTGGTTGTGGACCTCGCCCTCGACCTCGATCTCCTTCTGGTACGAGAACAGGTCGTTGGTGATGCAGCCGACGTCCGCCGCGGCGTTCTCCAGCGAGCGGATCACCCCGTCCCGGAAGACCTCGGCCGGGACCCCGTCGTCCTCGTGGCCGAACCGGGCCAGGAACATCGTCAGGGCCGAGCCGAAGGTGAGCCGGCGCATCTCGGCGTAGTCGACCGGGTCGGGAATCCGGTTCGCGGCGGTGTTGCCGATCTCCCAGACCCAGCTGTCCAGCATCCCGGAGAGGTGCCGGCGGAGCTCCGCGCGCATCGCGGCGCCCATTCCGGTGGCGGTCCGGGCCCACAGTTCCCGCAGGCTCCGCTCCATGACGGTGACCGGCTCGGGGGCCTGCGCCGGGTCGTCCGTGAGCAGGGAGATCAGCCGGTCGGTCGCGGCGCGGGCCCCGCCGGGGGACTTCGTACGGCCGAAGACCTCGGGGAAGTAGTCGTCCGCGTAGGTGCCCCACGCCAGCCACTGCGAGCTCAGGCTCAGCGCCTCCGGCGTGGCGTCGGGGTCGATGCCCGCCGCGCACAGGGCGAAGTCCATGCCGACCAGCTTGTCCTCGTCCCAGATGTCGGATCCGGGGTCGCCGGGCTGCGGATCGAGCAGGCCCATGTCCCGGCACCAGCGCACCAGTTCGCGCCGGGCCCGGTCCAGGTGCGGGCTGAGGGTGAGCGGGAACGGCAGGGGGAAGTCGGGCAGCAGCGACGGGCCCACCCGCTGGAACGGCACGTGCGTGAAGCTGCGCCGGCGCAGTTCCACGGAGCGGGGGGTGAACGGCGAGCGCAGGTGGAGGGCGGCGGCGCCCGGCCCGCCGGGCGGGAACGGCAGGGCGAGCGGGGTCTGCGCCCCCTTGGCCCCCTCGTTCATGTAGCGGCTGGAGACCATGTGCCATTCGTGGCCGCCGGACTGCCAGTCCTGGAGGCCCTTGGCGTACGCGAGGACCGACGCCTGCTCGAACAGGTCGAGGCCGTGCCGGACGGCGAGCGCGGGGACCTCGGCGAGGGCCGTGTACTCGAACTGCTGGAGCCGCGAGGTCAGCAGGTCGTTCGACAGGTCGGCGGCCTCCTGGGTGGTGCAGCCCAGGAAGGTCTCCAGGACCAGCACCGCATTGGAGAGTTCGCCCTCCTGCTCCACCTCGCGCTGGTACGAGAAGATGTCGTTGCGGATGTGGACGGCGTCGGCGAAGGCGTCGCGGAGCACTTCGAGCGGCCGGGTGCGCGCGACCTTGGCCGGCACCTCGGCGGACACGTACTCGATCAGTCCGGCGGACCAGGGGGCGCCGCCGACCTTGCGGCGCATCTCGATGTATTCGAGAGGGTTGGCCACGCGGCCGATGTTGATGTTGTGGAGTTCCCACATCGATTCGTCGAGGAGGTTCCTCGTCGACTCGGAGAACCGTTCCCTCCAGTCCATCGACATCCGGGGCACGGTCCGCGACCACAGGTCCTTGAGGCCCGCCTCGACCGGGTTCGCCGGCTCGGGGAACCCGTCCGCGAGGTCCATCGGCATGAACGCGGCCAGCCCCTGGAGGTACTTCTTGGCGCCCTCGCGGTCCCGGGTGCGCTTGTAGACCTCCAGGAAGTGGTCGTCGAAGAAGAACACCCACACGTACCAGTCGGTGACCAGGTCGAGCGCGTCACCGTCGCAGTCGGGGTGGGTGTACGAGCACAGCAGGGCGTAGTCGTGCGCGTCGAGGTCCGTCTCGTCCCAGACCCCGGACCCCTCCAGCATCCCGAAGGCGCGGGCCCACTCCTTGGTGTGCGTTCTCGCGGCCTCCAGGTGCGGGTTCAGTCGCGCCGGGTACGGCACGTAGAAATCCGGCAGTTGAAACGGCTGTGTCACGGCAGGCGGAACCTTTCCGTCCGAGGGCAGGAGGGCCCTTGCCTGCGGCCCCCCGCACGAGATCAACACCCCCCTACCCCTGCCGTCGCCGGCACAAGGGACAGTTCACTTCTTCAGGTGACGAGGTGGTGATCGGGCAGCGGGCAGCCCTGCCGGAGGCTAGGGGTGCCGGAGGCGCGTGAACGCAGGAAGTCCCCGCTCACCGGGCGGGCGGCCTCCGTACGACGGCGCGGCCAGGACGGACGGCGCGGGCAGCAGCCCGTGCCGGGAGGCGACGGGCGGCCGCCCGGCGAGGGCGGCGGCGACGAGCGAGTTCGCGGCCACGGCCGGTTCCACCAGGTTCGACCGGATGCGGGCGTGGCCCTCCGCCCGGTCGTCGACGGACAGGGGAGCCCCGCTCTCCGGCAGGGCGATGAACTCGGCCGGAAGGTGATCGGCGGAGTTGGGCCCACCCGGCCAGGAGCAACCGCATTCCATGGCGGCCCAGTCGTGCGGTCGCTCACCGGTCAGTCGGGTGCCGGGGCGGCCGGGGGCGTGGGAGCCGCGCGAGCCGCGCCGGCGGGCTGCTGGCGGGCCTCGGACGGGGCGGCGATCGAACGCCACATGACCGTGTCGTATGCGCGCAGCCGTGCCGGTGCGACGCCGCCGCCGGGCATTCTGTCGGTGACGGGGCAATTCCGGGGCGGACCCGGGATGCATTCCGTCACACGGCGTTCGAATCCATTCGAAGGGCGTGCGCGGGTCTTTATGAAGGATATTGAGCCGAAAACGGGCGGCGTATGGATCCAGCCACTGGTGGCTGGATGTGGTCGACTGAAAGCGAAGCCATTGACGACTTCCGCCCCATGCGTGTCTACTCGGTGCACCGGCCAAGGAATACGGCGGATGCACCTCCCGGGCATATCAACCGCCATGACCGGTCGACCCGTTGATGTGCGCAAGCACGCGAAAGAGGGGTAGTAAATGAACAAGTTTCTTGCCGTCCTGCGCAGCACCCCGATCTGCCGGGATCTCTCGTTCGTCAAGAAGAGCGAGCCGAGCCTGAAGCAGAGTGCCTGGTACTTCTGGTACTAAGCCGGAAAGTCCAGTACCGGGCCCGTACCCGGCAGAGCCGGCCACGCCTCTCCGGCCCTGCCGGGTGCGGGCCTTCCGCATTCCCCGGAGCCCTCATATGCCAGCCACGCACCCCACGGATTCGCGCACGCACCGTGCCACCGTATTCGCCCCGCGACTCCAGGCGCTCATCGACGACCACCTCGGCAAGGACCTCGTCCGGCTGGAGCCCGACACCATCGGAATTGCGGGCGCGGAACTCTCCGACCGTATTCTCGCCGCACGAAAGGCCACCGAGACCGAGCGGCCGACATTCAAGCCCCTGCACGGCCGGTCCATTTCCAAGACCGAAGCCTCTTCGGTGATGCGCACCATTGGAAAAGACGTGCGCAAGGCCCTGGACGGGCCGATACCGGCGGGCACGGACCTGTCCGGGCCGTGGCCCCTCACCGGCCACAATTTCCTGCGCGATCTGATCCTGCGCGACGATCCGCACCGGCTGCGGATCCTGATGTCCCGGACGCTGGAGATCGACCCCAGGCTGACCTGGTCGACGATCGTCGCCGGAGCCGCCCTCCCGCGCCGGCCCCGCCCCGGCCCGCACCTGACGCACATCGCCGGCCTGTTCGCCGAGGCCGGGGGCTACCACGACCGCCGGTACGCCATGGGCATGTACCGGCGCGCCGCCGCCCCCGTCTGCTTCACCGTCTCCACCCTCGTCGCCAACGCCCTGTGGCTCGGCGCCCCGTTCGACGACGGCGACTCGAACCGCAACATCCTCCACGAGGCGATGCGGCTGCTGCCGCCCTCCTGGAACCTGCTGCGCAACCGCAGCCCCGAGTACCCCGCCCTCGACCCCCGCATCGGGCCCGGCGACGACGTACTGGTGCTGCCCCTGCTCACCCACCGCGACCCCGCCCTGTGGGACGCCCCGCTGGAGTTCCGGCCCGCCCGCTGGAACACCCTCGACCCGGACGCCACCCCCGGGTACATGCCGTTCGGCCACGCGAGCGAGCGCTGCTGGGGGCGCCACATGGTCATGCCGCTGGCGGAACTCCTGCTCGACCACATCCGCCGGACCGGACTCGTCGTCGCCCCCGGCCAGCGCACCGCCGAGGTGCCCCTCGTCGGTCTGCTCGGCGTGAAGACCGTCCACATCGGCCCGAGGAACCGGGTGCGCCGTGCGTGACCGCAAGACCGCCCACCCGGAGCACGTGGAAGTCCTGGACGCCGACTGGCAGGACCGCGCCCACGAGATCTACGGCGACTGGCGGCGCGACGGCGGCATCCACTACGTCCGCTACCCCGGCCCCGCCGCCGTCGAGGGCTGGGTCGTCACCGGGCACGCGGAGGCCAAGGCCCTGCTGGCCGACCCCCGGCTGTCGAAGAACCGGGCCGCCCAGCGGTTCGGCCGCCACGTCGGGCTCACCGAGGGGCCGGGAGCGGCGATGTTCTCGCACATGCTCAACGCCGACCCGCCCGACCACACCCGGCTGCGCAGGCTCGTACAGAAGGCGTTCACCGCCCGCCGCACCGCGAGCCTGCGGCCCATGATCGAGCAGTTCGTCACCGGACTGCTCGACGCCCTCGACGGCAAGGACGAGGCGGAGCTGATCTCGGAATTCGCCCTCCCGCTGCCGGTCGCCGTCGCCTTCGAGCTGTTCGGCGCCACCGACGCCGACCACGAGGTCCTCCAAGTCCGGGGCAACTCCCTCGGCGGCGGCCAGGGCGACGGCGAGGTCTCCGTCTTCACCGCGGAGGGCATGGCGGCCTACCTGCGGGCCCTCATCGCCCTCAAACGCGAGAACCCGGACGGCAAAGGACTGCTGTCCGCCCTGCTCACCGCCGGTGACGACGAGGACGGGGACGGGGACGGCGACGGGGACCGGGACGGCGACGCCCTCACCGAGGACGAGATCACCTCCATGTCCTTCCTCCTCGTCGTCGCAGGTCACCAGACCACGGTCAACCTCGTCGCGAACGGCATCCACGCCCTGCTCACCCACCCGGACCAGCTGGCCGCGCTGCGCGCCGACCCGGCCCGGGTGCACGGCGCGGTCGAGGAAGTCCTGCGCTACGAGTCCCCGTCCGGCCTCGCATCCCTGCGCTACGCCACCGAACGCATCACCGTGGGCCGAGTGACCATCCGCGAGGGCGACTTCGTCCAGATCTCGCTGCTCGGCGCCGACCGGGACCCGGCCGTCTTCACCGACCCCGACCGGTTCGACATCGGCCGGGCCGACGCGGGCCGCCACCTCGCCTTCGGGCACGGCATCCACCACTGCCTCGGGGCGCCGCTCGCCCGCCTCCAGGGCGAGATCGCGCTCACCCGGATCATCGAGCGCTTCCCCCGCCTGCGGCTGCACGAGGCGCACGAGGCGCGGTGGCAGTCCAACCCCCGCCACCGCGGCCTGCTCAGCCTGCCCGTACGGCTGCACTGAGGAGCTGAGGAGCTGAGGAGCTGAGGGAGGCCGGGGGTCGAGGCCGCCCGAGAGCCGAGAAGCCGCCTTCCGCGCCCCGGCAGGGGAAGGGAAGGCGGCTCCTTCGTCAGGGACGACGGGCGCGGACTACTCCGCCTCGCCCTCCAGGTTGCCCTCCGTGTCCAGGTACACCTGGCGCAGCGCTTCGAGGACCTGCGGGTCCGGCTTCTCCCACATGCCGCGCGACTCGGCCTCCAGCAGGCGCTCCGCGATGCCGTGCAGGGCCCAGGGGTTGGCCTCCTCCAGGAACGCGCGGTTCTCCGGGTCCAGGACGTACGTCTCGGTCAGCTTGTCGTACATCCAGTCCGCGACCACGCCCGTCGTGGCGTCGTAGCCGAAGAGGTAGTCCACCGTCGCCGCGAGTTCGAAGGCGCCCTTGTAGCCGTGGCGGCGCATCGCCTCGATCCACTTCGGGTTCACCACACGGGCACGGAAGACGCGGGACGTCTCCTCCACCAGGGTGCGGGTCTTGACGGTCTCCGGACGGGTGGAGTCACCGATGTACGCCTCCGGGGCCGTGCCCCGCAGCGCACGGACGGTGGCCACCATGCCGCCGTGGTACTGGAAGTAGTCGTCCGAGTCGGCGATGTCGTGCTCGCGGGTGTCCGTGTTCTTCGCGGCCACCGTGATCCGCTTGTACGCGGTCTCCATCTCCGCGCGCGCCGCCCGGCCCCCCAGGCCGCGGCCGTACGCGTAACCGCCCCACACCGTGTAGACCTCCGCCAGGTCGGCGTCCGTACGCCAGTCGCGGGAGTCGATCAGCTGGAGGATGCCGGCGCCGTACGTGCCCGGGCGCGAGCCGAAGATACGGGTCGTCGCGCGGCGCTCGTCACCGTGTTCGGCCAGGTCCGCCTGGGCGTGGGCCCGGACGAAGTTCTGCTCCGCGGGCTCGTCCAGCCCCGCCGCGAGCCGCACCGCGTCGTCCAGCAGGCCGATCACGTGCGGGAACGCGTCCCGGAAGAAGCCCGAGATGCGCAGCGTGACGTCGATGCGCGGGCGGCCCAGCTCCTCCGGCGGGATCGGCTCCAGGCCGGTGACGCGCCGCGAGGCCTCGTCCCAGACGGGGCGGACGCCGAGCAGCGCCAGCGCCTCGGCGACGTCGTCCCCCGAGGTGCGCATCGCGCTGGTGCCCCACAGGGACAGGCCGACCGAGGCGGGCCACTCGCCGTTGTCCGTGCGGTAGCGGTCCAGCAGCGAATCGGCGAGCGCCTGACCGGTCTCCCACGCGAGGCGGGAGGGGACGGCCTTCGGGTCCACCGAGTAGAAGTTCCGGCCGGTCGGCAGCACGTTCACCAGGCCGCGCAGCGGCGACCCGGACGGGCCCGCCGGGACGAACGCGCCGTCGAGGGCGCTCACCACGTGGGCGATCTCGTCGGTCGTGCCGGCCAGCCGCGGGACCACCTCGCGGGCCGCGAAGTCCAGGACCGCCGCCACGTCCGCCGAATGCCCGGCGGCGACCGAAGCCACCGCCTCCGGCGCCCAGTTCGCGTCCTCCATCGCCTGCACCAGCGCGCGGGCCGTCTCCTCCGCCTCGTCGGCGGTCGTACGGGTGGCCGCGGACTCGTCCAGGCCGAGCGCCTCGCGCAGGCCGGGCAGCGCCGTCGTACCGCCCCAGATCTGCCGGGCGCGCAGGATCGCCAGGACCAGGTTGACCCGGGACTCGCCGGTCGGGGCGCCGCCCAGGACGTGCAGGCCGTCGCGGATCTGGGCGTCCTTGACCTCGCACAGCCAGCCGTCGACGTGCAGCAGGAAGTCGTCGAAGCCGTCGTCGTCCGGGCGCTCCTCCAGACCCAGGTCGTGGTCCAGCTTCGCGGCCTGGATCAGCGTCCAGATCTGGGCGCGGATGGCCGGCAGCTTCGCCGGGTCCATCGCCGAGATCTGCGCGTACTCGTCCAGGTGCTGCTCCAGGCGCGCGATGTCGCCGTACGACTCCGCGCGCGCCATCGGCGGCACCAGGTGGTCGACCAGCGTGGCGTGCACGCGGCGCTTGGCCTGCGTGCCCTCGCCCGGGTCGTTGACCAGGAACGGGTAGATCAGCGGCAGGTCGCCGAGCGCGGCGTCCGGCGCGCAGGCCGCCGACAGACCGGCGTTCTTGCCGGGCAGCCACTCCAGGTTGCCGTGCTTGCCCAGGTGGATCATCGCGTCGGCGCCGAAACCGCCGTCCTGCGCGCTCGCCTGGATCCAGCGGTACGCGGCCAGGTAGTGGTGCGAGGGCGGCAGGTCCGGGTCGTGGTAGATCGCGATCGGGTTCTCGCCGAAGCCGCGCGGCGGCTGGATCAGGATGAGCAGGTTGCCGCGGCGCAGCGCCGCCAGGACGATGTCGCCGTCCGGGTTCGCCGAGCGGTCCACGAACATGTTGCCCGGGGCCTCGCCCCAGTGCTCCTCGACGCTCTCGCGCAGCTCGGCCGGGAGCTCGGCGTACCACCGCTTGTAGTCGGCGGCCGGGATGCGGACCGGGTTGCGGGCCAGCTGCTCCTCGGTCAGCCAGTCCTGGTCGTGGCCGCCGGCCTCGATCAGGGCGCGGATCAGCTCGTCGCCGTCACCGGAGACCAGGCCCGGGATGTCCTCGACGGGGCCGAAGTCGTAGCCGCCCGCGATGAGGGTGCGCAGCAGCTCCACGGCGCTGGCCGGGGTGTCCAGGCCGACCGCGTTGCCGATGCGGGAGTGCTTGGTGGGGTACGCGGACAGGACGAGCGCGATCTTCTTGTCGCGGCGCTCGATGTGCCGCAGACGTGCGTGCCGGACGGCGATGCCGGCGACGCGGGCGGCCCGCTCGGGGTCGGCCACGTACGCGGGCAGGCCGTCCTCGTCGAGCTCCTTGAAGGAGAACGGGACGGTGATCAGACGGCCGTCGAACTCGGGGACGGCGACCTGCGTCGCGGCGTCGAGCGGGGAGAGCCCCTCGTCGTTCTCCTCCCAGGCGCTGCGCGAGCCGGTCAGGCACAGGGCCTGCAGGATCGGCACGCCGAGCGCGGCCAGCGCGCCCGCGTCCCAGGACTCGTCGTCGCCGCCGGCCGAGGCGGTGGCGGGCTTGGTGCCGCCGGCCGCGAGGACCGTGGTGACGATCGCGTCCGCCGACTCCAGCTCGGCGATCAGCTCCGGCTCCGGGCTGCGCAGGGAGGACACGTACAGCGGGACGGGCGTGCCGCCGGTCTCCACGATCGCGTCGCACAGGGCGTGCACGAACGCGGTGTTGCCGCTCATCTGGTGGGCGCGGTAGTACAGCACGGCGATCCGCGGACCGTACGGGCGTACGGGGGTGCGCTCCAGCGGACCCCAGGTCGGCGCGGCGGCGGGCGGCTCGAAGCCGTGGCCGGTGAGCAGCACGGTGTCGGAGAGGAACCGGGCCAGCTGGTCCAGGTTGGCGGGGCCGCCGTGGGCGAGGTAGGCGTGCGCCTCGGCGGCGATGCCGATCGGGACCGTGGAGGCCTCCATCAGCTGGGCGTCCGGGGCCTGTTCGCCGGTGAGGACGACCACCGGACGGGTCTGCTCGGGAGCCAGCAGCAGGTCGAGCCCGTCCTGCCAGGCGCGCAGCCCGCCGAGGAGGCGCACGACGACGAGGTCGACGCCGTCGAGCAGGGCCGGGAGGTCGTCGAGGGGAAGGCGGGAGGGGTTCGCGAACCGGTACGGCACGGGGCCGTCCGCGGCGGCGCGGGCGCTGAGCAGATCGGTGTCGGACGTCGACAGCAGCAGGATCATGCGGCGGCAGGCCTTCCTCGGGGTTTCCGCGCCCCGGGCAGTGAGAACAGCGGGAGTTCCTGACTCACCCGACGGGTTGCTCCGCAGGATTCACAGTGGCGGGACCGCGCCGGATTCGCACCGGGCTTCCTCCCGGCGGGGCCACGTGGCTCCGCCGCTGGTCATCTTAGGGGCCGTTCCCCCCGACCGGCAGTGGGGGTGCCCAGCCCCCGGCACGCTGTCGGCGCCGCATGCCCCGGCACACCCCCGGCCCGCCGCCGGCACTGCGCACCGGGGCTCGCCGCCCCACTGCCGCGGGCAGCCGCGGGCATGGCGCGCCGGGCCATCGGCACCCTGCGCCGCCGGCATCGCGCGCCGGGGCGCCGGTCATCCGGCACCCTTCGCCGCCGAGCCGCCGAGCCGCCGAGCCGCCGAGCCGCCGAGCCGTCATGCCGTCATGCCGCTGAGTCTTCGGCGCCGCTGCCGGGGCGCCGGGGGCCGG
>NZ_JBHYVA010000286.1:0-9906 GCF_042750055.1 Streptomyces sp. NPDC059456 | reverse complement strand
CGGACCTCCGTGCGGGGCCCCCGCCCCCTCCCCGCCCCCCGCCCCCTGTTTCCCGGTTGCCGCCGGTGGGCGGCGCGGCGGCCCCGAGCTGGACCGTCTCGGCAGGCCAGAGCGCTTGCGGCGGGGCGTCCGGCCAGGCCACGGGTATGCCGTACGCCGGGGTGCCGTCCTGCGGCGCGGCTCCGCCCGGGTGGGCGTACGCGTCCGCGGGTCCGGCCATCACGCCCCGCACCGGCTGCGGGGGCAGCGGCGGAACGTCGTCGGACTGGCGCGGGTCGGGCAGCGTCACGTACGGACGGATGCGCAGTGGCTCGAAACCGACCCCCTGGACACACCCGCAGTCGACGCCCACGGCGCCGCATTCTGGACAGCGCTCAGCGCTCACTGGAATCCCTCCCTGGCCATTGCCAGCGATTATGCAGACCCGCAGGTGCCTGCCCAACCCGCCCGAGAGGCCATATCCGGCCACACCGCTCAGGATGGACATGTTGTTCCGGCCCGAGGAGGAACGGATGGCCCAGGATGTGACCGCGGACGCCGAGAACCCCGTTCCCGACCCGCACCAGGCCGGCCCCACCGCCGAGCACGCCACCCGTGAGGTCCTCGTCTCCATCGGCGCCCTGCTGCTCGGTCTGCTGATCGCCGCCCTCGACCAGACGATCGTCTCCACCGCCCTGCCGACGATCGTCAGCGAGCTCGGCGGAATGGCGCACCTGTCCTGGGTCGTCACCGCCTACATGCTGGCCTCCACCGCCGCCACACCCCTGTGGGGCAAGCTCGGTGACCAGTACGGACGCAAGAAGCTGTTCCAGGGCGCCATCGTGCTCTTCCTCATCGGATCGGCACTGTGCGGGCTCGCCCAGGACATGCCCCAGCTCATCGGATTCCGCGCCTTGCAGGGCCTGGGCGGCGGCGGACTGATCGTGCTGTCGATGGCGATCGTCGGCGACATCGTCCCGCCCCGCGAGCGCGGCAAGTACCAAGGCCTCTTCGGTGCCGTCTTCGGCGCGACCAGCGTCCTCGGACCGCTGCTGGGCGGCCTGTTCGTCGACAACCTGTCCTGGCGCTGGGTCTTCTACATCAACCTCCCCATCGGTCTCGTCGCGCTCGTCGTCATCGCCGCGGTCCTGCACATCCCCAGGCGGCGCTCGAAGCACACCATCGACTACCTCGGCACGTTCCTCATCGCCTGCGTCGCCACCTGCCTCGTACTGGTCGCCTCCCTCGGCGGCACCTGGGGCTGGGGTTCGGCCCGGATCATCGGCCTCGCCGTCGCCGGCGCCGTGCTGCTCGCCGGTTTCCTCCTCGTGGAGCGGCGGGCCGTCGAACCCGTCCTGCCACTGGGACTGTTCAAGATCCGCACCTTCACCCTCTGCTCGGTGATCAGCTTCGTCATCGGTTTCGCGATGTTCGGCGCGATGGTCTACCTGCCGACCTTCCTCCAAGTGGTCCAGGGCGTCTCGCCCACCATGTCCGGCGTCCACATGCTGCCGATGGTGCTCGGCATGCTGATCGCCTCCACCGCCTCCGGCCAGATCGTCAGCCGCACCGGACGGTGGAAGGTCTTCCCGATCGCGGGCACGGCCGTGACCGCGATCGGACTGCTCCTGCTGCACCAGCTGGAACGCACCAGCGGCACCTGGGAGATGAGCATCTACTTCTTCGTCTTCGGCACCGGCCTGGGCCTGGTCATGCAGGTGCTGGTGCTCGTCGTGCAGAACGCCGTCAGCTACGCCGACCTCGGCGTGGCCACCTCCGGCGCCACCTTCTTCCGCTCCATCGGCGCCTCCTTCGGCGTCGCGATCTTCGGCACGGTCTTCACCAACCGCCTCGACGACAAACTCACCACCGCCTTCGCCGGACTGCCGGTGCCGCCCGGTTCGGCCGCGCTGGTGGAGGCCGACCCCCGGGCCATCGGACAGCTGCCCGCCGCGCTGCGCCCCCGCGTCCTCGACGCGTACGCCTCCTCCATCACCGACGTGTTCCTCTACGCCGTGCCCGTCGTCCTCGTCGCGTTCGTCATCGCCTGGTTCCTCAAGGAGGACGTCCTGCGCGGATCCGTCACCGCCCCCGACGTCACCGAGACCCTCGCCTCCAACCCCGTCCACCGCTCCTCCCACGACGAGGTCGCCCGCGCGCTGACGGTCCTCGGGACCCGCGAGGGCCGCCGCCACGTCTACGAGAAGATCACCGAGAGGGCCGGCTTCGACCTGCTGCCCGCGGCGAGCTGGCTGCTGCTGCGGATCAAGAAGTACGGCTCCGCCGAGCCCGGGGTGCTCGCGGAACGGACCACCGTGCCGTTGAAGGTGATCACGGACGCCGCCCGCCAGCTCGAAGAGCGCGGTCTGGCCGAACGGGACGGGCTGCCCCTGGTCATGACCCCGAGCGGCCGGGAGGTCGCCGGGAAACTGGCCGAGGCCCGCGAGGACTCGCTCGCCGAACTGCTCGGCGACTGGTGGGGCCCGGACCGGCCGACCGACCTGGTCAAACTCGTCAAGGAGATCAACGCGGAACTGTGCGGATCCGACGCCGAGGAGCCCTACGACACCGAGGCCCGCCGCGACCACGCCGCACCCTGAACCCGGGCGGAGCCGACCCCGGGCTGCCCTGAGTCAGGGGCGCCCCTGACCCCGGGCGCCGGGCACGCCGTCCTCAGGGAAGGAGCTTCTCGAACCAGTGCTCCGCGTACTGGCCGTCGTTGTAGGCGGGTATCTCCGCGTACCCCTGCCGCGCGTACAGCGCCCGGGCCTCCACCAGGTCCGACCGGGTGTCCAGGCGGACCCGCCCGGCGCCCAGCGCGCGGGCGTCGTCCTCCAGGGCCGCGAGCAGCGCCGCCCCGCCGCCGGTGCCGCGGGCGCGCGGGTCCACGTACACCCTGGTGAGCTCGGCGGTGACGGGGTCGAGCAGCCGTATGCCGCCGCAGGCCAGCGGCGTTCCGTCGAGGCGGCCGACGACAAACCGGCCCGTCGGCGGGACGAGCCCGTCGGCCGGGTCGTCCCGCAGGCCCTCGTCGATCTCGGCCTCGGTGGCGGGGCGTTTCCAGTACCGGCCGGCGACCTCCGCGTAGTACGCGCGGCGCAGCGCGGTGGCGTCGCCGGTGGCGAAGTGCTCGGCGGTGACGGCCCAGTTGCCCGCCGTGGGGGCGGTGCTGTCGATGGTGTTCATGGCGTCATTGTGGAGTCCGTGCGGATCTCGCCGCGTGGAATATCCACAGGTACGGGCCGATGATGGGAAAAGACGTATTTCACTCAGATGGAGGGCGTGAGACGCCATGTCCGAGCACCCTGACGCTGCCCTGATCCGCCGCGGCTACGAGGCCTTCGGCAAGGGCGACATGGAGACGCTGGGCTCGCTGATGACGGCGGACGTCATCCACCACATGCCCGGCAGCAATCCCCTCTCCGGCCACCACAAGGGCCGCGAAGCCGTCCTCGACCTCTACCGGCGGTTCGGTGAGGAGACGAACGGCACCTTCCAGGTCGATCTGCACACGGTGCTCGTCGACGGGCGCGGCCACGTCATGTCCTTCCACACCGCGCGCGGTGACCGCGGCGACCGGGGGATCGAGATCCAGGAGGGCCTGTTCTTCACGATCGTCGGCGGGAAGATCACCGACATCGACGCGTGCACGCAGGACATCGACGAGGAGGACGCCTTCTGGAGCTGATGCCGGCCTCCCCGCCGCTGCGCCCCGCTCAGCCCTGCGGCTTCGGCGCCGCCTGCTGAACGACCTCGAACGACCACACCGTCGACCCCGAGGCCGCCGGCTTCGGCCGCTCACCCGCGCCCGAGCCACCGCCCGCGCCCGAGCCACCGCCCGCACCCGCGCCGCCGCCCTGGTGCGCCGCCTTCATGGGCCCTTCCATCCACGCCTGGAAGTCCTCCTCCGACCGCCACCGCGTGTACACGAGGTACTGGTCCGTCCCCTCGACGGGACGAAGCAGCTCGAACCACTCGAACCCGTCCGAACCCTCCACGGTGCCCGCCCGCGAGGCGAACCGCTGTTCCAGGACTTCCCGCTGCTCGGCGGGCACGGTCAGCGCGTTGATCTTCACGATGCTCATGCACGCCATCCTAGGGATGCCGCGGGGGATATCGTCGTCCCCAGGTAATGGAGCGGTGCATGAAACGCGGCAGCCAGGCGAAGTCAAGGTTGCGGTCGACAGGGTGGGAGGCCGGCGGGGCGTGGCTGACGCGGCGGAGCACAGCGGGGCGAACGGACATGCCGGGGTCATAGGCGGCAGCGGCAGACTGGGGGCGGCGCGCCTCCTGCTGTGGGCACTGGCCGGGATCCTCGCCGTCAGACAGGCCGCCGCCGTGCTGCGCATGCCGCCGGGCGAGTGGCTCGGCGAGTTCCGGCTCCCCGGCGGTTTCCCCGGCTCGCTGTACGACGGCGGCCAGTTCACCGCGACCCCGTTCGCCGGGCTGGTCCTCAAGCCGTTCCTCGGTCTCGCGGCGCCCCCGCTCGAAGTGGCCTGGACGAGCGTGACGCTGCTGTTCGTCGCCGCCGTCGGACTGGTCGCCGCGCGCGCCCTGCCCGACCCCGTGCCGCGGCGCACCGCACTGCTCGCCGCGCCCGTGCTGGTGGGCCTGATGATGGTGTCGCTGCCCGTCCGTGCGGCCGCCTCGCCGGGCCAGACCGCCGTCCTGCCCGTGCTGCTGGTGCTGCTGGCCGTGTTCCGGGTGTCCGGCGAGCGTCCGGCCGGCTTCCTCGTCGGGCTCGCCGCCGCGCTCCAGCCCGCCCTGCTGCTCTTCGCGCCGCTGCTGTGGCTCACCGGCCGCCGCCCCACCGCCAGGGCCGCCACCGTGACCTTCGCCGCGGCCACCGCCCTGTCCTGGGCGGCGCTGCCCCGCGACTCCCGCGCGTACTGGATCGACCACCTCGCCGGCACCGGCCTCGGCGGCGCCCCCGACAGCCTCGCCAACCAGTCCGTGCACGGCGCGCTGCTGCGGCTCGGCCTGAGCGGGCCCGCCGAGATCCTGCTGTACGTGGCCCTCGCGGCCGGAATCGCCTGGGTGGGCCTGCGCCGCGCGGCCCGCTACGCCCGCGACGGCCAGCTGCTGCTCGCCGTCGCCGTCACCGGCTGCGTCGCCGTCGCCGTGGCGCCGACCGGGTGGCGCCACCAGCTGCTGTGGGTGCTGCTCGCGGTGGCCGGGAAGGTCGGCGAGCGGGCGGCGGACCGGCCCGTGTGGCCGGTGGCCGTGGTGCTCGCCATGACGCTGCCCAGCGACGTCCTGCTGCCCAACCTGGCCGCGCTGGCCCCCGTACGGGACAACGTGCTGCTGCTCGCCGCGCTGGCGGCGGCCTGCGCGGTGCCGTTCCTGCCGCGGTCCTCGCCCCACTGGCGCGAGCCCGTCCCGACGCAGTACGGCCGCCCGGCCGCGGCCCGCTGGTCGCGGGTGCCGCTGCTGCCGTTCTGGCGGCGCGTGCTGTCGCGCCCCAACCTGCTGCTGGAACTGCTGCTGATACGGGTCGGGTACTCGCTGTACTCGCACATCAGGGCCGCCGCGCCCGGCAGCCGCAGCCTCGCCGAGGGCAACGGGAGCCGGATCCACGCCGTCGAACGGGCGCTGGGCATCGACATCGAGCACGCCGTCAACCACGCCGTGGTGAACACGCCCTGGCTGGAGAAATTCTTCAACTTCTACTACACGTCGTTCCACTTCGTGGTGCCGCTGACGATCCTGGCGGTCCTGTACTGGCGCCGGCCGGGAGACTACCGCTGGGCCCGCGCCTCCCTGGGTCTGGCCACCGTCCTCGCGCTGCTCGGCTTCTGGCTGTACCCGCTGGCGCCGCCGCGCCTCATGCCTGCGCTCGGCTTCATCGACACGGTGCACGGGCCGCAGGACCTGGCCAATCCGCAGTACGGGGCGATGACCGCCATCTCCAACCAGTACGCGGCGATGCCCTCGCTGCACTTCGGCTGGTCGCTGTGGTGCGGGATCGTGATCGTCACGCTGGCGCCGAAGGCCTGGCAGAAGCTCCTGGGGGCACTGCACCCGCTGATCACGGTGTGCGCGATCGTCGCCACCGCCAACCACTGGGTGCTCGACGCGGTCGGCGGCGCGGCCGTCGTCGGCGCCGGGTTCGGGCTGGTCCACGTACTGTCGGGGCCGCGCGGCGCGTTGCCGGGCGGGGCGGGCGTACCGCGGCCGCGCGAGCCGGAACGAGTGGGCGCCGCGACGCGCAGCGGCGCCTGCACGGCCGGGTCCGAGCCGCTGCCTGAGCCGCCGCCTGGGCACCCGCCCGCCTGGGCACCCGCCCGCCCGGGCGGCCGCGCCCGGACGGCGCGAAGGGGTGTCGGGAACGGACCGTGTGTCCGTCCCGGCACCCCTTCGGTGGATCGCCGCGTCCTGTCAGGATCCGCCGGGGGCGCCGCCCGCGCCACCCGGGCCGATCACGGAGCCGCCGCGCCGCCCTCGCAGAGCCGGTCCACGACGACCGCGATGGCGGCCTCGGCGGTGTCGGTCTCGGCGATGACGGTGTTCAGGCTGGGGCTGCGCACCCGGAAGCGGCCGTCGGGCATGGGCTCGGCGGCCGGCGCCTCCACCTCGAAGGGGTGGCGGGTGCGGGAGCTGAACCACAGGGTCCACTGGCGGGTGAACGGGTACAGCCGGCGCAGCTGCGGCTGCGCGGAGGCGGCCTCGATGAGCTCGATGACGCCGCGGCAGAGCGTGTCGGGTCCGCCGCGCTCCTCGATCAGGCGCCACGTCGTGGGCAGCCGCTGCCAGCGGGCATCCACCCGGTGAGCGGTGTCTGTATCGGCAGCGTGAAGGTTCATTCGCGCAGTGTGACGCCCCACCGGTCACAGAACAATGGTCCGGAAGTAAACAATCCGGCATACGTGCGCCCTCGATGCGCCCCGGCCGCGCGCCCGGCACGCCCCCCTCGGCCCGAATCCGCCTCCCGGCACGCCCCCTCGGCACGAATCCCGCCCCCGCCGGGCGCGAGGTCCCGCCGCCCTCGGCAGGCGCCCGGCGCTCGCGGACCGGCAGGTTCCACGGACGGCAGGAGCCGGGGCGTGGGAGGGCCGGCCCCTGCCGTCGTGGAACCGGTACGGCCCGTCGTGGAACCCGGTACGGCCACGGACACTGCGCGCTCAACCGTGGCTGACCCGGAGCTCCTTGATGCCGTTGAGCCAGGCCGCGCGCAGCCGGCGCGGTTCCTCGCCGGCCAGCCGCAGGTCGGGCAGGGAGTCGGCCAGCGCGTTGAAGATCAGGTCGATCTCCATGATGGCCAGGGACTTGCCGAGGCAGAAGTGCGGACCGCCGCCGCCGAATCCCAGGTGCGGGTTCGGGTCGCGGGTGATGTCGAAGACGTCGGGGTCCTCGAAGACCTCGGGGTCGTGGTTGGCGGAGGAGTAGAACAGCCCCACCCGGTCGCCCGCCTTGATCTTCTGCCCGCCCAGCTCGGTGTCACGGGTGGCGGTGCGCTGGAAGGACACCACCGGAGTGGCCCAGCGGACGATCTCCTCGGCGGCCGTCGCCGGCCGGGTCGCCTTGTACAGCTCCCACTGCTCGGGGTGGGTGAGGAAGGCGTGCATGCCGTGGCTGATGGCGTTGCGCGTGGTCTCGTTGCCGGCGACCGCGAGCAGCAGCACGAAGAAGCCGAACTCGTCGGAGCCCAGGTTGCCCTGGCCCTCGGCGGCGACCAGCTGCGTCACGATGTCCTTGGCCGGGCACTCCTTGCGGGCGGCGGACAGGTTCATGGCGTAGCCGATGAGCTCCATCGCCGCGTTGGAGCCGACCTCCTCGGTGATCGCGTACTCGGGGTCGTCGTACGCGATCATCTTGTTCGACCAGTCGAAGATGCGCAGGCGGTCCTCCTGAGGTACGCCGATCAGTTCGGCGATGGCCTGGAGCGGGAGCTCGCAGGCGACCTGCGTGACGAAGTCGAAGCTGCCGTCGGCGGAGGCGGCCAGCGCCTGGGCGACGATCTTGCGGGCCCGGTCGCGCAGGGCCCCCTCCAAGCCACGGATGGCCCGCGGCGTGAAACCGCGCTGCACGATCTGGCGTACACGGGTGTGCTCCGGCGGGTCCATGTTCAGCATGATCAGACGCTGGGCATCTATCTGCTCGCGCTGGATGTGCTCGTTGAAGCGGATGATCGCCGTATTGGTGGTGGAGGAGAACAACTCCGGGTGCGTGGAGACGTACTTGACGTCCGCGTGCCGGGTCACGACCCAGTAGCCCTCGTCGTCGAAGCCGGTGATGCCGCGCCGCTGGGGGCACCACCACACGGGCGCCGTCTGCCGCAGCTGGGCGAACTCGGGGAAGGGGACGCGGTCCTGGAGCAGGTCGGGATCGGTGGCGTCGAAGCCTTCGGGCAGCGCGGGACAGGGCATCGGGCGACTCCAAAGTCTGACGGCCCATCAGAAGTTGGCTTGAAGGTAGTAACGAGTTCTAGAAGTGACAAGGGTCCCCGCGCCAACTGTTGCGTGTGGAATCCGTGGAAGCCGCGTGCAAGACCCTTGCGTGCCGGGCCCCGGGGTCATAAGACTGCGAGTGGAACTAGAACGCGTACTAGTTCGGGCGGGGCGCCGGGACGGCCCGCCGCGCCGGCACAGTGCAGGAGAGGACGAGCTCATGGCCGCGGAACCCGTCATCGTCGAAGCCGTACGCACCCCCATCGGCAAGCGCGGGGGCGCGCTCGCCAACCTCCATCCCGCCTACCTGCTCGGCGAGACGTACCGCGAACTCCTCGCCCGGACCGGAATCCAGCCCGACTGCGTCGAGCAGATCGTCGGCGGAACCGTCACCCACGCCGGCGAACAGTCGATGAACCCGGCGCGCAACGCCTGGCTCGCCATGGGCCTGCCGTACGAGACCGCCGCGACCACCGTGGACTGCCAGTGCGGCAGCTCCCAGCAGGCCAACCACATGGTCGCCAACATGATCTCCGGCGGGGTCATGGACATCGGCATCGCCTGCGGCGTCGAGGCGATGAGCCGGGTCCCGCTGGGCTCCGGCTCCAAGCACGGCCCCGGCAAGCCCTTCCCGGACGAGTGGAACGTCGACCTCCCCAACCAGTTCGAGGCCGCCGAGCGGATCGCCCGCCACCGGGGCCTCACCCGCGAGGACGTCGACCGGCTCGGGCTGCTCTCCCAGGAGCGGGCCGCCACCGCATGGGCCGAGGAGCGGTTCAAGCGGGAGACCTTCGCCGTCCAGGTCCCCACCACCGAGGAGGAGCAGGCCGCAGGACAGGGCATGTGGCGCCTGGTCGACCGCGACGAGGGCCTGCGCGACACCAGCATGGAGGCGCTGGCCCGGCTCAAGCCGGTCATGCCCACCGCCGTGCACACCGCCGGGAACTCCTCGCAGATATCGGACGGCGCCGCCGCCGTGATGTGGGCCTCGCGCAAGATGGCCCGCGCCCTCAAGCTCAAGCCGCGCGCCCGGATCGTCGCCCAGACGCTCGTCGGCGCCGATCCGCACTACCACCTGGACGGGCCGATCGACGCGACGCGGGCCGTGCTCGGCAAGGCCGGGATGTCCCTCAAGGACATCGACCTCGTCGAGATCAACGAGGCCTTCGCCTCCGTCGTCCTCAGCTGGGCCCAGGTCTTCGGGCAGGACCTGGAGAAGGTCAACGTCAACGGCGGCGGCATCGCGATCGGCCACCCCGTCGGCGCGACCGGAGCCCGGCTGATCACCACGGCGCTGCACGAGCTGGAACGCCGCGACAAGGAATTCGCGCTGATCACCATGTGCGCGGGCGGTGCGCTGGCGACCGGCACGATCATCCAGCGACTGTAGGCGGCGCGACGGCGCGACGGCGCGGCCGCGCGTGGGCGCCGGGCGCCGCAAGGACCCTGTGGGATGGGAAACAGAAGGCCCCGGTGGCCGGACCTGGGTCTAGATTCTCGGAACCTAGACTTGGGGCCAGGATTTCCGGAACCGAGAGTG
>NZ_JBHYVA010000285.1:0-9927 GCF_042750055.1 Streptomyces sp. NPDC059456 | reverse complement strand
TGCGCATCCTCCACCTTTGACTTAAACCCCCCCATCCCAGCGCACACCCCGGGGGCCCGGGGCCCCGGGGTGACCGTTACGCGGGGGGGGTCTCCGCGGCCGGCCGCGACGCGGCGGTGCACCGAGGACTCCCGGGCCAGGGCGTTGCGGTAGACGACCTGGAGCGGGATCATCCCGCCGGGGCCCGTCCGGGGCCGGGCGCCCTCGAAGTCGATGTCGAGGAGCTTGATCCGGATGGCGTTGTCGGAGACCTGCTCCACGAAGTGCGTGCCGATCCCGGCGTCGTGCATGAGGCCGAACGACCGGACGGCCATGGCGCAGGACGCCTTGCCCTTGCCGGGGATCTCGTCGGGCATGACGCCGAAGTCGTAGACGGAGTAGCGGTCCGTGAAGGTCAGGATGCCGTCGCCGGGCCGACCGTCGCGGGGTGGTGCCAGTGTGTACAGATCCTTGGTGGACCAACGCTTCATGGGCTCTTCTCTTCCTGGCGTGCGCCCGGGCGGGGCCCTCGGCGGCGCGGGTGCGGGAGGGCGGCACCCGGAATGGAAGACGATCGAGGCGGCCCGGATGTGACACCCGGGCGCCGTCGCGGCGCGCCCCCCCCTCCGCCGGCGGTCACCCGGGGTCGGGGACGAACCCGAACACCTTCCCGTACAGCTGCAGTTCGGTCCGCAGGGTGCGGGCCACCGTGTCGGCCCTGCGGAACCCGTGCCCCTCCCCCTCGAAGACCTCGTACGTGTACTCCACGTCGGAGCCCGACAGCCGCTCCAGCAGCCGCTCGGCCTGGCTCGGCGGGCAGATGGCGTCCAAGGACCCCTGGAAGAGCGCGAACGGGGCCCGGATGCCGGCTGACCCGTGCACCGGGGACCGGCGGACGTACGCGTCGCGGCTGCGCGGCCAGGGGCCGATCAGGGTCTCGGCGTAGCGGGATTCGAAGTCGTGCGTGGTGCGCCGCCAGGTGTCCGCGTCCAGTACCGGGAAGTGGATGGCGGCGGCCCGGTAGAGGTCCGGTTCGGCGATCAGTGAGGCGGCGGCGGTCCACCCTCCCGCGCTCGCGCCCCGGATCGCGAGGCGCCGCGGGTCGGCGAGCCCTTCGGCCACCAGCCCGCGGGCGGCCGTGGCGCAGTCCCGTACGTCCACCACGCCCCAGCCGCCGCGCAGCCGGTCCCGGTAGGCCCGCCCGTGGCCGGTGGAGCCGCCGTACTGGACGTCGAGGACGCCGATGCCCCGGCTGGTGAAGTAGGCGATGTGCGGGTGCGGGGTCATGTGGGTGCGGCTGGTGGGACCGCCGTGCACCAGCACCACGTAGGGCGGGAGTTCGCCGTCCGGGCCCCGGAGGCGGGGGTGGTGGGGCGGATAGACGTGGGCGTGCACCGCTTCGCCGCCGGGGCCGCGGTAGGTCCGCCGGAACGGGACGGGCCAGAGTTCGGCGTGCTCGCGGGAGGGCGGGCGCAGCACCTCCACCCGGCCGCCCGGCTCCCGGGGGTCGAGCAGCACCACCGTCGGCCGGTGTGCGGGACCCGCCGCGACGGCGGCGATCCGCCGTCCGTCGGTGGCGGGCGAGTGCCACTCGGTGTACGGCCCGTCCGGGTCGAGTGCGGTCCGTTTCCCGTCGGGGGCCAGCAGCGCGGGGCGGCGGCCTGCGGTGCCGTGCAGCACGGCGAGCGTGCCGTCGAGCAGCGGCAGGAACCAGCGGGAGCCGACGCGCCAGAGGGCTTCGGCGTACTCCTGCGGCTCGGCGCGCAGGGCGCGGGAGCCGCCGTCCGGGCCGATCTCGTGCAGGTTCCACCAGCCGTCGGGGTCGGTGACGGCGAACAGGCGGCCCGTGCCGTCGGCGGCCCACTCCGCCTGGGCGACCGACCGGCCCGGGCCGCCCGCGACCCGTACGGCGGGCCCGAGCAGGCCCTCGGGGGTGATCGCGGCGACCATCAGGTCCGTACGGTCCCAGGGCATGTCCGGGTGGTCCCAGCCCAGCCAGGCGACCCGGTCCCCGCCGGGGGCGATGCGCGGGCCGGTCAGGAACCGGTGGCCGGCGGCCAGCACCCGCACCGCTCCCGGGTCCTCGGCCGCGCTGCCGTCGAGCGGCAGGGCCACCAGCTCGCGCCGGACGTCCTGGGCCGGGCCCCCGGCGGTGTCCGGCAGGATCTCGCGCACGCACCACAGTTCGGTGCCGCGGACCGCGAAGTCCCCGTAACGGTGGACAGCTCCGGGGCCGGCGGGCGGACTGAGCGGTACGGCCGGGGCGCCGGGCCGCCACCGGTGGACCCGCCGGTCGGTCCCGTCGCTGAAGACGATGCCGTCGCCGGGCCGGCCGGACACCGGCAGCCAGGGCCTGGCCCCGTACTCGTTGAACCGGCTGCGCACGTCCCGCCCGCCGGGCAGCACCTCCCGGGGAGCGCCGTCCGGCCCGCGCCGCATCAGTGCGCTGCGGCCGCCGTCGTGGGCGAGCGGCTCGGTCCACCACACCTCGTCGCCGACGAAGTCCGGCCACTCGGGCAGGGCGGCCCCGCGGGCCACGTCGTCGGCGGCGAGGGCCGACCGCCAGCTTCCGTAGGGGGCTTGCCTGCGGGCGTCGTCGGGCACGGGGGCCTCACTCCTCGGTGGTGTGTGCGGGGCGGCCGTCGAGCAGCAGGGCGACCAGCGCGGCGACCGCGTCCTCGTCGTTCGAGGGCAGGACGAGGCCGGCGGCGCGCCGGACCTCCTCGGGTGCGTTCGCCGGGGCGGCGCCGAGTCCGGCCAAGTGCAGCATGGAGAGGTCGTTGAGCCCGTCCCCGACGGCCACGGCCTCGGCCGGGTCCACGCCGGCCTCGGCGCACAGCCAGCGCAGGGCCTCGGACTTGCCGGTGCCGGGCGGGACCAGTTCGACGAAGCCGCCGCCGGATGCGGTGGCGGTGGCGTCCGCGCCGACGGCGCGCTGGACCTCGGCCACGACGGCCGGTCCGCAGCCGGTCCCGGTGTGGACGAGGAGCTTCGGCACCCGGCCGGGCAGGTCGAGCCGGTCCGTGCGGGCCCGGTGGCTGACCCGGGTCCAGTGCGCGGCGGCCTCGCGCGGGAAGGGGTCGACAGTGACGGTGCGGTCCACCAGGTCCAGCGCGCAGGACCAGTGCGGCGAGGCCGCGCGGACGGCTTCGAGGAGCCGCAGGACCGGGCCGGGGGCGAAGCCGAGGACCCGGCGCGGCCGTGCCTCGCCGGGCGGGTGGATCACCGCGCCGTTGCTGTACGCCCAGTACGCCGCGTCCGGGATCCCGCCGGTCACCGCGGCGGGCACGTCACGGCCCGGCCGGGCCGTGATCACGGCGAGGGCGAGTCCGGCGTCCCGGGCCCGCAGCAGGGCGGCGCGGACCGGCGCGGTGAGCCGGCCCCGGGAGTCCAGCAGGGTTCCGTCGAGGTCGCAGGCGAGCAGCCGGGGCCGCGGCCGGGGGCCGCCGCCCGGCGGGGGGATCACCCGGCCGCCGACGCGGTGGCGGTCCGCTGCGCCGCGGTCTCGGGCAACCGGTGGCACAGCAGCAGGAAGCCGACCCCGAGCAGGGCGCAGAGCCCGGTCGAGGCGGCCGCGGGGCCCGGACCACTGAGTTCCTGGACCAGTCCGGCGAGGGCCGATCCGAGTGCGGTGCCGGTCGTGAGCAGGGTGATCAGCCAGGCGAAGGCCTCGGTGACGGTGCCCTCGGGGGCGAGGGCGTCCACCAGCGTGAAGGACACCACCAGCAGCGGGGACAGGAAGAACCCGGTGGACAGGCAGACCAGGGCCATGACGGCCGGCGGGGCCATGAGGGCCACCAGCAGGTAGGTGACGGTGAGTCCGGCGCCGCAGGCCACCGCCTGGGCGGTCGGGGCCGCGTGCCACCGGCCGCGGCCGTAGACCACGGCGCCGACGAGCGCCCCGCACGCGGACAGCGCGAGCAGGGTGCCGGCCCCGCCGGGCAGCGGATGGCGTTCGGCGTAGGCGACGGCGCCGATGTTCAGGCCGCCGATGGCCGCCCCGGCTCCGGCCAGCCCGAGGAAGAGCAGGACCAGTGCGCGGCTGCGCAGCGGGCCGAGCCAGTCGCGGGTGCCCGGGCTCCCCTGCCACTGCCGGGAGGGGCGCGAGGTGGCCATGACGAGGGCTCCGCCGAGGCAGAGCGCGGCGGAGAGCACCACGGCGGCCTCCGGCGGGCCGAGGGCCACAGTGGCGGAGACGAGCAGGGGGCCGCCGATGAAGACGAGTTCCTGGGCGGCGGCGTCCATGGAGTAGGCGCGCTGGAGGTTCTCCTGGCCGACGAGGACCGGCCACAGGGCGCGCAGGCACGGCTCCAGCGGCGGGGTGGCCGCCCCGGCCAGGACGGCGCCGGCGAGCACCGCCGGCCGGGAGCCGGGCGCGAGGGCGATCAGCAGGATGCCGCAGGCGGACAGCACGGCGCTGGCGAGCAGGACGTACGTCTGCCCCCAGCGGTCCACCATGCGGCCGAGCACCGGTCCCCCGACGGCCCCCGCCACGGCGAGGACCGCCGTGGCCAGGCCGACGAAGCGGAAGTCCGCGTCGTGGGCGCGCAGGGTGAGGGTCATGGCGAGGGCCGTCATGGCGGTGGGCAGCCGTCCGATCAGCGCGCCGCCGAGGGCGTGCGAAACGGACGGCCGGCGCAGCAGGGCCGTGTAGCTCACGTGCTGTTCTCCTGGTCGGGGAATTGCCGGTCGGACACTTCTTCGAGGAACCGCAGCGACAGGCCGGTCACGGCCTCGCTGCGGAGCCTCAGTTCGATCTCCGCCAGGCCCGAGCGGTGCTGCTCGGCCGGGTCACCGCTGAGCGGTATCCACAGCCAGCCGCTGTCGAGCCAGGCGTTGCCCACGGTCTCCGCGTCGCGGGCGGTGGGGATGGCGGGGGCTACGCGTTCCGGGATGTCCGGTACGTTCACCGCGCAGACTCCGCCGTCGGGGGCGAAGCCCACCGAGGCCACCGCCCGGAAGCCGATGGGGGTTTCCCCGGCAGGTCCGGCCGGCGGGGTCGGGCCGTCCGTGCGGTCCCGGGTGGGGGTCCGCACGGCTTCCAGGACTCCGGATTCCGCGTCCCATTCCGTGATGAAGGTTCGTGGCGCCATCACAACGCTCCCGTCAGGTCATAAGGGGAACTGGATCACTCACACGTGCTGGAGCCGCTCGAAGCCGACGGCGGGCGGGGTGCCGAGCCGTGCCGGCCTCAGTTCGACCTCGCCGAGGACGGTGTCCGCGGGGGCGGCGACCACCCAGGACACCACCGAGGCCACCGATTCCACGCTCATCTTGAGTTCGGAGAAGTCGTCGTCGAAGTTGCGGATGGCACCGGGGTTGAGCAGCGTGGTCCGCACGCCGTTCGGGCGTTCCTCCATCAGCAGCACCTCGGCCACCGACTTCAGTGCCGCCTTGGTCGCGCAGTACGCCATTCCGCCCTCGAACGGCCGGTCCCCGGCGTGCGAACCCATCAGGACGATGTGCCCGCCGGCCGCCCGCAGGGCGGGCAGCGCCGCCTGGATGACGCGGACGTTGGCGGTCAGGTTCACCGCCACCGCCTCGTCCCACACCCGCGGGTCGAGCTCGTCGACCCGGCCCAGGCCCCGCGTCACCGCGTTCAGGACCAGCAGGTCCAGCGCGGGCACGTCGGCCAGTACCGTCCGGGCGGCCTCGAACGCGGCCTGCCCGTCCGCGAGATCGGCCGTGACCGGGTCCCGGTGGTCCGTACAGGAGCTTCGGTTCAGGCAGCGGACGGTGAAGCCGTCCGCCGCCAGGCGTTCGCGGATGGCCCGCCCGGTCCCCCGGTTCGAGCCCGTCACCAGGGCGCGTCGCCCGGCCACCGGTCGCCCGGCAACGGGTCGCCCGGCCCCGGTTCGCTCAGCCACGGGTGATGAGCCGCATCAGCTCGGTCCACCGCTTGATGATCTCGTCGCCCGAGACGCCCTGGCGGAACAGGTCCTTGTCGTAGCACTCGCCCGCGGCGGAGCGCAGCCGCATGCAGTCGGGCGAGATCTCGGAGTTGATGACGAGCCCGCGCTCCGCGTCGGGCGCGATGATCAGGCAGAAGTCCCAGAGTTCCAGGGGCTCCAGCAGGCCGCGGAGCACGGTGTTGCAGTGCTGTGCGGCGGCCCGGTAGGCGTCCACGTCGAGGCCGAGCAGGCGCAGGTAGTCCTCGCCGATGGGCTGGTCCTCGGGGTCGGTCCGGTAGTCGAACTTGACCACCGGGCGGTCGAGCACCTGGCCCTCGGTGAACAGCCCGGGGTACTTGCGGATGGTCGAACCGGTGGCCCGGTTCTTGACGATGACCTCGAAGGGCGTGGACGGCCGGTAGTCGGCCAGGTAGGTCAGCGGTCCGGTGCGCTCGCGGAAGACCGTGTGCACGCCCTCGGCCGCCAGCCGGCCGGAGACGTACTCGAAGAAGTCCAGCCGCAACTCACCGGTTCCATCGATCAGTTCGTTGCGGTTGTACGTGAAGCTGCTCAGCGAGGGGATCAGTTCGACCAGGCAGGTGTCCTCGTCGACGAGCCACACCTTCTTGCTGCGTCCCGAGACGTCGGGCGCCTTGGACATCAGATCCGTCACATCGGAGGAATGCACGCCTCACATCCGTTCTGGCTCGCCGGGCGAACCCATGGGAAGGGAAGGACGGCAGCCCCGCACGCACGGGGCAGGCCGCATTGAAACGTTCGACTCCGGGCCGCGTGACAGACGGGACAGCACGCCTGGCCGAGGGAGGGACTCGCTCGCGTTGCACGTGCACGGAAGGCAACGGCAACGAAAGAGAACGGCTGCGCCCCGCACGGGGGGCCGAGCCTCACTGAATTGCACCCTAGTCGCGCCGTTGAGTGATCGTCAACAGCCCGGCCGTGCGTGAGCAGGACTATTCAACGCGCCCTGAAATGGCGGGAATTCGACGGTTCACGCGGGGACGGCGACGCGCAGCCTGCGGCGCCCCGTGAACAGCAGCAGCACCGTGACCGAGACGCCGAGCGCCCCGCAGGCGGCGCCCCAGTGCTCACCGGTGCCCTGGAGCACCCAGCCGGTGATCGCGGAGCCCAGGGAGGTGCCCGAGGCGAACAGGGTGATCAGCCAGGCGAAGGCCTCGGTGGTGGTGCCGGCCGGCGCCAGCTCGCCCACCAGCATGAAGGTGGTGGCCAGCAGCGGCGCCAGGAACAGGCCGGTCAGCACCAGCAGCGGGCCCATCAGCAGGGCCGGGGGCAGCAGGATCAGCAGGGTGTAGCCGGCCAGCAGGCACAGGGCGAGGAGCAGGGCCCGGCGCGGCAGCGGGGCCTGCCACTTCCGGGCCCCGTAGACCAGTACGCCGATCAGCGAGCCGGCGGCGTGCAGCGCCAGCAGTGCGGGCGCCCCGCCGGGGAACGAGCGCTGTTCCGCGTAGTGGACGACCAGGATGTTGAGGGTGCCGATGGCGAAGCCGACGCCGGCCAGGCAGACGAGCAGCAGCACGAGTCCGCGTTCCCGCAGCGGCCCGAGCCAGTCGGTGGACCGGGCGGCGGTGCGCCACCGGCGGGACGGGCCGGAGGTGGCCACCACCAGGACGCCGGCGATGCCGAGGACGGCCTGGGCCCAGAGCACGGTGGCGGGCGAGGCCACCGCGACCGTCCCGGCCACCACGAGGGGGCCGCCGACGAAGACCAGCTCCTGGGCGCTGGAGTCCAGGGCGTAGGCGGACTCCAGATCGTCGGAGGGGACGAGATCCGGCCACATCGCCCGCAGGCAGGGTTCCAGCGGGGGCGTCGCCGCGCCGGCCACGGCGGCGCCCAGGATCACCAGCGCCCGCTGGTCGGGGGCCACGGCGACGGCGATGAAACCGGCCGCCGCGAGCAGCGCCGTGACCAGCAGCACCAGCGTCTGGCCGCTGCGGTCCACCAGCCGGCCCACCAGCGGGGCGCCCACCGCGGCGGAGAGGGCGAAGGTGCCCGCCGCCAGACCGACGAAACCGTACGGGGCCCCCGCGTCCCGCAGGGCGAGCGGCAGGGCCAGGGCGGCCATGGCGGACGGCAGCCGGCCCACCCAGCTGCCGGTGAGCAGCCGGAACACGGACGGGCGCCGAAGTATGTGTAAGTAGGGCATGCGCGGTCCTTTTCAGGGTGCCGGAGCCGGCGGCAGGGCCTCGGCGATGAGTTGGGCGAGGTGGGTGCCCCGGCGGTCGGTCTGCTGGGCGATCTGGGTGCGGCAGCTGAATCCGTCGGCCAGGACGCGGGTGTCCGGGTCCGCGGACCGCACGGCGGGCAGCAGTCCCTGTTCGCCGACGGCCACGGAGACCTCGTAATGGCCGCGCTCGAAACCGAAGTTGCCGGCCAGCCCGCAGCAGCCGGAGCCGACCACCGTGTTGTCCACGCCCATCCGGCGCAGCAGGGCGGCGTCGGCGCCGAAGCCGGACGTCGCGTGCTGGTGGCAGTGCGTCTGGCTGATGGACTCGGCCCGGATCTCGGGGGGCTCCCAGTCGGCGGCCTGCCCGACCAGCAGTTCCGCGAGGGTCAGGGTGGCTCCGGCCAGCGCCTGCGCGTCCCGGTCCCCGCCCAGCAGTTCGGGCAGGTCGGTGCGCAGGGCGGCGGTGCAGCTGGGCTCCAGGCCGACGACGGGCACGCCGGCCCGGACGGCGGGGGCGAGCGCGGCGGTGGTGCGCCGGGCGATCCGGCGGGCCACCCCGAGCTGTCCGGTGGTGATCCAGGTGAGGCCGCAGCACTGGGTGCCGTCGGGTACCCGGACGGTGAACCCGGCGTCCTCCAGTACGGCCACGGCCGCCCGGAGGACCTCCGGCGAGAAGTGGTTGTTGAACGAGTCCACCCACAGCACGACCGGCCCGCGGTGCCCGTCGCCGCCGGGTGCGCGCCCCCGGAACCAGGAGAGGAACGTCCGGTCCGCGAACCGCGGCAGGCTGCGTTCGTCGGCGATCCCGCCGAGGCGTTTGACGAGCGGGGCGAGCCGGGACCCCAGGACGGCGTTGGCCAGGTGCGGGGCCCGGGAGGCCGCCCGGGAGAGCAGGGGCAGCCAGCCCATGCTGTAGTGGGAGGCGGGCCGGATCCGCCCGCGGTAGTGGTGGTGCAGGAACTCCGATTTATAGGTGGCCACGTCGACGCCGACGGGGCAGTCGGTGCTGCACCCCTTGCAGGACAGGCACAGGTCGAGGACGTCGCGGACCTCGGTGGAGCGCCAGCCGTCGGTGACGATCTCGCCCTGGGTCATCTCGTACAGCAGCCGGGCGCGTCCGCGGGTGGAGTCCTTCTCGTCCCCGGTGACCCGGAAGCTGGGGCACATGACACCGGTGCCGTGGTCGGCGGAGGCGCGGCACTTGCCGACGCCGACGCAGCGCCGGGTGGCCTTGGCGAAGTCCCCGTCGTCGGCGTGGTAGGCGAAGACGGTGGCCAGCGGGAGCGGGGGGCGGTGCGGGCTGATGCGCAGGTGCCCGTCGACCGGTGACGGCCGGACGATGATGCCCGGGTTGAGGCCGTTGTCGGGGTCCCAGGCGTCCTTGAACCGCTCGAACAGGCCCATGGCCGCCGGGGAGTACATGAGGGGGAGGAACTCGGAACGGGCCTTGCCGTCGCCGTGCTCCCCCGACAGCGAGCCGCCGTGCCCGGCGATCAGCCGGGCGAGGTCCGCGCCGAAGGCCCGGAAGACGGCGGTCCCGTCCTCGGTGGCGAAGTCGAAGTCGATGCGTACGTGCAGGCAGCCTTCGCCGAAGTGTCCGTAGAGGGCGCCCGTGAGGCCGTGCCGCTCCATCAGGGCCCCGAACTCCCTGAGGTAGGAGCCGAGCCGCTCGGGCGGGACCGCCGAGTCCTCCCAGCCGGGCCAGGCCTCCGACCCGTCGGCCCGGCGGGTCGCCAGTCCGGCGCCGTCCTCGCGGATCCGCCACAGCCGGCGGGCGTCGGCCCCGGGGGGCGCCCGCCGCGCCCCCGCGGGCGCCCCCCCCCCCCCCCCCCCCCCCCCCCCCCCCCCCCCCCC
>NZ_JBHYVA010000284.1:0-9963 GCF_042750055.1 Streptomyces sp. NPDC059456 | reverse complement strand
TTTGCGGGGGGCGCACACCGCGCACCCCCTCGGGGGGGCGGGGGGGGGGTTTACCCCACGTGGGCTGGGGGCGCGCCCGCGCCCACACCTCCACACCCCGATCCGGCACGAACCTCTCCGCCGACGTCTCGCCCCCGCACACCACAGGAGTACTCCGCCATGCCCTACATCAAGGTCGCCGAAGGCACCTCCGCCCCCGTCGAGCTCCACTACGAGGACCACGGCAGCGGCCGTCCCGTCGTGCTCATCCACGGCTGGCCCCTCAACGGGGCCTCCTGGGAGAAGCAGACCGCCGCACTGCTCGCCGCGGGCCACCGGGTCATCACGTACGACCGCCGCGGCTTCGGCCGCTCCGACCAGCCCTCCGACGGCTACGACTACGACACCTTCGCCTCCGACCTCAACGAGGTGCTGACCGCCCTCGACCTGCGCGACACCGTCCTCGTCGGCTTCTCCATGGGCAGCGGCGAGGTGACCCGCTACCTCGGTACCTACGGCAGCGAGCGCATCGCAAAGGCCGTCATGATCGGCGTCGTCCCGCCGTTCCTGCTCAAGACGGACGACAACCCGGGCGGCGTGGACGCGAGCGTCTTCCGGGGCATCGAAGAAGCCATCACCGCCGACCGGTTCGCCTTCATGAGCGAGTTCCTCGCCGACTTCTACAACGTCGACGTCCTGGGCGGCGAGCGCATCAGCGAGCAGGCCGTCCAGGCCTCCTGGAACGTCGCCGTCGGCGCGTCCGCCAAGGGCACCCTCGACTGCGTCCGGGCCTGGCTCACCGACTTCCGCGGCGACCTTCCGCACATCGACGTCCCCACGCTCATCATCCACGGCGACGCCGACCGCACCCTGCCCATCGAGGCCACCGCGGTACCGCTGGCGAAGAGCATCGCCGGAGCCGAGTTCACGACGGTGGCCGGCGGCCCGCACGGCCTGATCTGGACCCACGCCGCCGAAGTCAACGCCGCGCTGCTCGCCTTCCTCGCCTGAACCCACAGGGCCCGAGCCCGCCCGGAGCCGTCACCGCCGTCGTCCCCCGCGCCGGCCGAGGCACCCGCCGAACCCGACCACCGCATCGCGAAGGAAACCCCGCCATGACGAACCCGAACCCGAACCCCAACTCGAACCCCAACCCGAACCGAGCCGCGGACCCGACCCCGGGAGCGCCCGTACTCGACGCCGCCGCCCGGGCGTTCGCCGACGCCACCGCCCGGCCGCCGTACCTGTACCAGATCCCCGTCGCCGAGGGCCGCAAGGCCGTGGACGACGTCCAGAACGGCGAGGGCGTCACCCTGCCCGCCGTCGACGAGGAATGGATCACGGTCCAGACCGGTCCCACCGGCGCCGTCCGCACCCGGATCGTCCGCCCGCACGGCGCCACCGGCCCCCTCCCCGTCATCCTCTACCTCCACGGCGCCGGCTGGGTCTTCGGCAACGCCCACACCCACGACCGGCTGGTCCGCGAACTCGCCGTCGGCACCGGGGCGGCAGTCGTCTTCCCCGAGTACGACCTCTCGCCCGAAGCCCGCTACCCCGTCGCCATCGAGCAGAACTACGGCGTCGCCCGGTGGATCGTCGGCGAGGGCCACCACAAGGACCTCGACGGCACCCGCATCGCCGTCGCCGGCGACTCGGTCGGCGGCAACATGAGCGCCGCGCTCACGCTCATGGCCAAGCAGCGCGGCGACGTGCCGCTCCGCCACCAGGTCCTCTTCTACCCGGTCACCGACGCCTCCTTCGACACCGACTCCTACCACCGGTTCGCCACCGGCTACTTCCTGCGCCGCGAAGCCATGCAGTGGTTCTGGGACCAGTACACGACCGACGAGGCCGAGCGCGCCCAGGTCACCGCCTCCCCGCTGCGCGCCTCCCTCGACGAGCTCGGCGGGCTGCCGCCCGCCCTGGTCGTCACCGCCGAGGCCGACGTCCTGCGCGACGAGGGCGAGGCGTACGCCGCCCGGCTCCGCGCCGCGGGCGTCCCCGTGGCCGCCCTGCGCGTCCAGGGCACCATCCACGACTTCGTGATGCTGAACTCACTGCGCGACACGCAGGCCGCGTCGCTCGCCATCGGCCTGGCGGTCGACACCCTGCGCAAGGCCCTGGCATGACCGGACCGACGAGCATGCCGGTGGCCGGGATCCGGCCCGCCGCCGGGCCCCGGCAGCGAGCGGCCGACCTCCTCGTCCGCAACGCGAAGGTGCACACCGGTGATCCCGGCCGGCCCGAGGCCCGCGCCGTCGCCGTGCGCGGCGGCCGGATCGCGGCCCTCGGCGACGACCACGAGCTGGCCGCGCTCGTGGGACCGGCCACCCGGATCGTGGACGCCCTCGGCCGCCGCGTGGTCCCCGGACTCAACGACTCCCACCTGCACGTCATCCGGGGCGGCCTGAACTACGTACTGGAGCTGCGCTGGGACGGCGTACGGAGCCTGCGCCGGGCGCTGGCCATGCTGCGCGAGCAGGCCGGACGCACGCCCAGGGGCCAGTGGATCCGGGTCGTCGGCGGCTGGACCGCCGAGCAGTTCGCCGAGCGCCGCATGCCCACCGTCGCCGAGCTGAACGCCGCCGCGCCCGACACCCCGGTGTTCGTCCTGCACCTCTACCAGTCGGCGCTGATGAACCGGGCCGCCGTCCGCGCCGCAGGGTTCACCCGCGAGACCCCGGACCCGCGGGGCGGGCAGATCGTACGCGGCCGGGACGGCGAACCGAACGGGGTGCTGCTGGCGGCGCCCAGCGCCCTCATCCTCTACTCCACGCTGGCCAAGGCCCCCGTCCTGGACGAGGCCGACCGGCGGACGTCGACGCGCCACTTCCTGCGCGAACTCAACCGCTTCGGGCTCACCTCGGCGGTCGACGCAGCCGGCGGCTTCCAGAGCTTCCCGGAGCACTACGCCACCGTCATCGACCTGGCCCGGTCGGGCGAACTGTCCCTGCGGATCGCCTACCACCTGTTCCCGCAGACCGCCGGGCAGGAGCTCGACGACCTCAAGCGCTGGACGCAGACGGTCAAGCCCGGGGACGGCGACGCGTGGCTGCGGCTGAACGGCGCCGGAGAGAACCTCACCTGGGCGGCGGCCGACTTCGAGAACTTCTCCGAACCCCGGCCCGTACTCGCTGCCGGCTACGAAACGGAGTTCGAGCAGGCCGTCCGGCTGCTGATGGAGAACGGCTGGGGCTTCCGGCTCCACGCGACCTACGACGAGACGATCCGCCGCGACCTGGCCGTCTTCGAGAAGCTCGCAGCCGAGGGGCTCTTCCCGGGCGGCAACCGCTGGCTCTTCGACCACGCCGAGACCGTCAGCGCAGCCAGTCTGGACCGCATCGCCGCCCTCGGGGGCGCCGTCTCCGTACAGAACCGCATGTCCTTCCAGGGCTCCGCCTTCCTCGACCGGCACGGGGCCGAGGCGGCCTCCCACGCCCCGCCGGTGCGGGCCATGCTCGACCGGGGGCTGACCGTCGCCGCCGGAACCGATGCCACGCGCGTGTCCTCGTACAACCCGTGGGTCTCGCTCCACTGGCTGGTGACCGGTCGTACCGTCGGCGGAGCCGCGCTCCGCCCGGCCGCGGACCTGATCGACCGGGAGACCGCCCTGCGGCTCTACACCCGCGGCGGGGCCGAGCTGACGGGGGAGCAGGACGTCAAGGGCGTGCTGCGGGAGGGCTGCCACGGCGACCTCGCGATCCTGTCGCACGACTACTTCACCGTGCCCGACGCCGAGATCCCCGGCATCGAGTCCGTCCTCACGGTCGTCGGGGGCCGGATCGTGTACGCGAGCGCCGAGTACGAGGGCCTCGACGAGGCCGTCCCGCCGGTCAGCCCGCCCTGGTCCCCCGTGGCCCGGTTCGGCGGCTACCAGGCGGCCGGAGACGAGGAGGCGTACCCGTCGGCCTCCGACGGGACCGGATCCGACGGGACCGGATCCGACGGCACCGGATCCGGCGGCAGCGCCGGCGACGGCGCCGGCCAGGCGCTGCGCATGGCCGAGGCGGTCGCCGAGGCCGAGGAGCACCGCCGGTGGCGCGCCGCCCGCGACGGCACGGGCTCCGGAACACCTCCGGAGCCGCCCTTCCCCGACCCCTGCTTCGCCCACTGACCAGCACCAGCCGAGGAAGGCGACAGATGAGTACAGCCCCGGCCGACGACGCACCCCCCGGGCGCCGGTTCGAACCCGACCTGCGGTCCATGACGCGGATCAACCTGCGGCCCATCGCCTCCCCGATGCCGCTCGGCTTCTTCACCGTGGCGATCGCCTCCGTGCTGACCGGCTGCCTCCAGCTCGGCGTCTTCGAGGCCGCCGACCGCAGGGCCGTCGCCCTGTGCGTACTGCCCGCGTTCGCCCTCCAGCTCCTGGTGAGCGTCCTCGCCTTCGGGGCGCGGGACGTGATCGCGGCGACCCTCATGGGCACGTTCGCCGGGAGCTGGCTCGCGTACAGCCTGGTCATGGCGAGCGGCGCGGCGGGCGGGCCGCGCGTGCTGGGCGTGTTCAACCTGGCGTTCCTGTGCTTCGGGGGGTTGATGGCGGCCGTGACCCGGCCCAAGCGCGCCCTGTGGCTCGTCCTCGTGGTCTCGACGCCCCGGTGGGCGGCCACCGGACTGTCCGGGCTGACCGGCGCCGAATGGCTCACGCAGGCGTCCGGCGGCCTCGGACTGCTGGTGGCCCTCGTCGCCACGTACGCGGCGTTCGCCCTGATGCTGGAGGACATGCGCAGCGAGGAGGTCCTGCCCATCGGGCGCAGCGGTCCCGCCCGCACCGCGGTCGAGGGCGACCTCGCCGTACAACTGCGCAACCTGGAACGCCATGCGGGAGTGCGGCGCACCCTGTGACCGCGCACCCCGTGACCGCGCACCCTGCCGGGGCGAGGAGCCCTCGATGGCCGGGGTGACGCCGCAGGCCGGGCCCGTCCCCGCACCCGCGGGGGCCCGGGCCCTGGTCGGGGCGACCTCCCCGGCCCACCTGTCCGCGCACGGGCCGGCCGCCGCCCGCAGGGCACTGGAGGTGCTGCAGGCGGCGGGAGCGGCCGACCGGCCCGCGGTCGACGAGGAGTGGTTCGCGGTGGCGGGCGGGCCCACCGGTGGCGTCTGGGTCCGCCTCGTGCGGCCCGCGGGAGCCCGGGGCCCCCTGCCGGTGATCCTCTACCTCCACGGCGCCGGGTGGGTGCTCGGCAGTGCCTCCACCCACGACCGGCTGGTCCGCGAACTGGCCGTCGGGACGGGGGCGGCCGTGGTCGTCCCCGCATACGACCTGTCGCCCGAGGCCGGGTATCCGGTCGCCCTGGAACAGAACTACGCCGTCGCGCGGTGGATCGTCGCCGAAGGCGCCGGGAAGGGACTGGACGGGAGCCGCCTCGCCGTTGCGGGGGACTCGTCCGGCGGGAACCTGTGCGCCGCACTGACCCTGCTGGCCAAGGACCGGGGCGACGTTGCGCTGCGCGGGCAGGTCCTGTTCTGCCCGGTGACCGACGCCGGCTTCGACACCGGCTCCTACCACCGCTTCGCCCGCGGCCGCGGCCTGCGCCGCGACACCATGCAGTGGTGCTGGGACCAGTACACGACGAGCAGGATCGAGCGCGCGCAGATCACCGTGTCGCCGCTGCGCGCCACGACCGGGCAACTCGGCGGCCTGCCGCCGGCCCTGGTGGTCACCGCGGAGGCGGACGTGCTGCGCGACGAGGGCGAGGCCTACGCCGCCGGGCTGCGGGCCGCGGGCGTCCCCGTCGCCGCCGTCCGTGTCCAGGGCGCCCTGCACGGCTTCGTCGTGCTGGACGCCCTGCGTTCGACCCCCGGGGCCCGGGCGGCCCTCATGGCGGCCACGCGTGCGCTGCGCGCGGCCCTGCACGGCCCGTGACGGCGCTCATGCCTGCCGGACGCCCGACTGCCACTCGCGGGGCGACATCCCGTACGCGGCGCGGAACGCCCGGCTGAAGTGGGAGGGGTTCACGAAGCCCCAGCGCTGGGCGACCGCCGACACGCTCGGGGCCGTCCCCGACGGCCGGGACAGGTCACGGCGGCACCGCTCCAGGCGCTCGCGGTGGATCCAGCGCCCCACCGTGGCGTCCTCGGCCCGGAAGAGCTTGTGCAGGTACCGCACCGACATGTGGTGCGCCGCCGCGATCCGCTCGGGGGACAGGTCCGGCTCTGCGAGGTGCCGCAGGATGTACTCCTTGACGCGCGCCAGCATCCCGCGCGCCGTCTCCGAAGCGTGGGGGTTGAGCCGGCCCTGCCGCTCCCGTACGAGGACCGTGAGCAGATCCGCGGCGGTCTGGGCCAGCTGCCGGCCCGTGTACGGGTCGAAGTCCGCCGGACGGGCGGCCAGTCGGGACAGGTACCCGGCGACGAGGCCGGCCGTTCCGTCGCTGCCGAAGACCGTTCCGGTGACCGCCCGCAGATCGCCCTCCGATACGCCCAGACCCTGCTTGGGCACCCGGAACGCCGTGAAGCGGAAATCGTCCGGCTGCTCCCTCGTGTACGGCCTTCCCGCGTCCGAGCAGGTGAACGTGCCGGGTCTGACCAGGGCCTGGCGGCCGTCCTGGGTGAGCCTCGCGGTACCCCGGTGGTGCAGGGTCACGGTCATGTACTCGCCGCCGCCCCGGGAGATCAGCCGCCGCTCGCGCGTCACCGTCTGCGGTCCGGCCTCGACGACGGAGATCTGCAGCGGACCGAGCCGGTCGATGGCGATGGTGCCCACCGAGGGCTCGCGTTCGTGCAGCGAGACGTCCAGCGGGACGAAGGTGTCCGACACCACCCTGTGCCAGTAGTCCGCCCGTTCGGCGCCCGACAGGGGGAGGGTGGACAGCACGACGGACATGGCGACTCCTTGGTGCAATGGCGCGGGCACCCCGGGTGACCGTGACGGGATACGGCCGTGCGCGGTCGGGGCGCCGTGGATCGGGGACTGAGGGAGCGGCCCGCGAGGTGGGGCCCGCTCGTCCGGTCCAGTCTCGTTGCGGCCGAAGCCGGTGCCATCCGTCAGGTGACTTAGCGGCGGTGCCGGCCGCCCTATCGGATTACTCGGATCCGAGTAGTAGGATCCGAGTAGTCAATGTCCCGAGCCGACTTCGGAGTGAGATGACCACCAGACGACCGGCCAACCCCCTGGCCCTCGCCGTGCTGGGCCTGTTGCTGGAGCAGCCCATGCACCCCCACGCCATGGCGACCGCACTGCGCGGGCGCGGGATGGACCGGGCCTTCAAACTGACGACCGGGTCGCTGTACGACACGGTGCGGGCCCTCGCCCGGGACGGCTGGATCGACGCGGCCGACACCGAGCAGGTGGGCGGCCGCCCGGCGCGCACCGTCTACCGGCACACCCGCGAGGGGCAGCAGTACTTCATCGACTGGCTGGACGAGATCGTCCGCGAGCCGTCCCCGGAGTACCCGAAGTTCCTGTCCGCCGTCGGCTACCTGGGCGCACTTGGCCGGCAGCGGGCGGCGCGGGCGCTGCGTGAACGGGCGGCGGCCCTGACGGCCCGGATCGCCGAAGGCGAAGGCGCGTACCGCAGCGCCCGGGAGGAGCACGGGGCGCCACGGCTGTTCGTGATCGAGGCCGAGTACGCCCAGGCGATGCTGCAAGCCGAGTTGAAGTGGGTACTGCGCACCGCCGAGGAGATCGAGCAGGGCACCCTGGAATGGCCGGAGGTCTCTGCCGATGCGTGACACGGCCGCGCCCGCGACGACACGGACCGGGCAGCACTCACCAGGGACACCACCGGCCGCCGTGCGGTCCCCGTTACCGGAGCCGACGGGCGCACCGCACGAGGACGCCGACGTCCTGGTGGTGGGGGCCGGGCCCGCCGGGCTGACGCTGGCCTGCGAGCTGGGGCTCGCGGGGGTGAGCGTCGCGGTGATCGAGCGGCACCCCGCCCCGCCCGCCTTCTGCCGCGGCTTCAACCTCAACGCCCGCAGCCTGGAGCTGCTGGACCGCCGCGGCCTCGCCGGCCGCTTCCTCTCCGAGGGCCCCACCGCGGCGACCACCGCGTTCGTCGGAGAGGCCCGGCTCGACCTGGCCGCCATGCGCACCGCACACCCCTACGTGCTGGGGATCGCCCAGACCCGGGTGGAGGAGATCCTTGCCGGGCGGGCCGCGGAACTGGGGGTGCGCGTCCTGCGCGGTCACCGGCTGACCGGGCTGCGCCAGGACGACGGCGGGGTGCGCGCCGAGGTCGAATCCCCGGGCGGGCGGATGCTGCTGCGCCCGGGCCGGCTGGTCGGCTGCGACGGCGGCCGCAGCACGGTGCGCAAGCTGGCCGGCATCGGTTTCCCCGGCACGCCCGCCCGCAGCTTCACCCTGCTCGGGGACGTGGTCCTGGCGGACCCGCAGGCGATCCCGTTCGGGGTGACGGCCGGCCCGGCCGGCACGGTGTTCGCCATCCCGCGGCCCGGATACGTGCGGCTGATCACCCACGACCCCCGGCCGCCGGAGGACCGGGACGAGCCGGTGACGCCCGCCCGCTTCCAGGAGGTGCTGGACGAGGTGCTGGGGCGGCACGTGGAGCTGGCCGAAGCCCACTGGCTCACCCGGTTCGGGGACGCGGCCCGGCTGGCCGAACGGCTGCGGCACGGCCGGGTGATGCTGGCGGGCGACGCCGCGCACATCCATCCCCCGGCCGGCGCCATCGGCGTCAACGCGGCCATCGACGACGCGATGAACCTCGGCTGGAAGCTCGCACTGGTCGCGCGCGGACAGGCCCCCGAAAGCCTCCTGGACACCTACCACAGCGAGCGCCATGCGGCCGGTGCCCGGCTGCTGCGCAACACCCGCGCACAGATGCTGGTCGCCGGGGAGGGCGAACGGCTGGCACCCGTACGGGAACTGCTCGCCGAGCTGGCGCAGGCCGGGGAGACGGCCGGTCACCTGGCCGAGGAGATCACCGGCGTCGGTACCCGCTACCCGGCTCCGCACGGCTCCGGTCATCCCTGGGAGGGGAGGATGGTGCCGGACGTCGCGCTGGAACGGGGCAGCCTGCTGTCGCTGCTGGCCCGCACGGGTCGCGGAGCACTGCTGGTGGACGAGTGCACGGGAACGCACCCGCTGCGCGAGGCGGCCAGGCCGTGGGCGGACCGGGTGAGCGTGGGGTCGGCCCGCCCCGATGCCCTGCCGGGAACGTCGGCCGTGCTCGTCCGCCCGGACGGCCACGCCGCCTGGGCGGCGGCACCCTGCGCACCGCACCACACCGGCGCCCGGCAGTTGCGCGCGGCCCTGCAGCACTGGTTCGGGCCCCCGAAGGCGGCGCCGGGGCCGGACACCGCGGGGCCGGACACCGCGGGGCCGGAAGCGACGGCGCCGTGCCGCTGACGCCGGCCGTCGTCAGTCGGTGGCGTCCTGGTCGACCACGTCGCGCAGCTGGCTGCGCGCGGTCACACCCAGGACCGGGAACGCCTGGTAGAGGTGTGTGCCCACGGTGCGCGGCGACAGGAAGAGGCGTTCGCCTATCTCCCGGTTCGTCAGGCCCTGCGCCGCCAGCCGCACGATCCGCCGCCGTTGCGGGGTGAGGGTGTTCAGCCCGCTGCGGGGCGCCGATTCGCAGGCGACGCCGGCGGCCCGCAGCTCCGCCTGCGCGCGCTGGTGCCAGTACCCGGCACCCAGCCCCTCGAAGAGGTCGCGGGCCTTGGTCAGCGCGTCGCGGGCATCGGCGATCCGGCGCTGCCGGCGCAGCCACTCGCCGTACTCCAGCCAGACCTGGGCGCGTTCGAAGGGCCACCGCTGCCCGGCCGGATCCTCCAGCGCGGCGTGGAAGAGGGAGCCGGCTTCGCCCGGTTCGGCGAGCAGCGCCGCGGCGCGGTTCAGGATCTGCCGCAGCCGCACCGACGCGCCGTCGCCGGCCTCGGCGGTGACGCGCTCCAGGGCGGACGCGGCCTCCTCGGCGTGCCCGGTGAGCACGGCGACGGCCGCGAAGTCGGCAACGGCGTAGCACGACAGGTGGTAGTGGACCGGGGCTCGCGTACGGTCGAACACCTCCCGCAGGT